>JAFGBH010000049.1 GCA_016933215.1 Deltaproteobacteria bacterium
CCAGTGATTGGTCATCGCACCGCGTCCGAACGACTCTGCCAGAGCCGCAACAGTAGCGGAGTGTCAGATACGGGCCTGGTGTTCGATATATACCAGACCTAACCCCCGTAAGAATTTTTGATAGATGAAGCACTCTTCGTTGTCCATGGCAGCGCTTCCGACAGAAGCTATTCCTTCGGTACGGTTAACTACCTGCCCTTTTGCATTCCTCTGGACAAAGCTCTTATCTCTGCTCTTCTTTACATTCTCAGCAATCTTGTCTAATGCCCAATCCCACGAAACCTCTTTCCACTCGGTAGAGTAGGGTGCCCTATACAGCGGTTTGTCGAGACGATTTTTGTTTACCGATAGCTGGTAAATAGAACCACCCTTGCTACAAAGTGAACCTTTGTTGATGGGATGATCGGGATCGCCCTCCGTATTGATGACCTTTCCGTTCCTCGCGGATACGATAATACCGCATCCAACGGCGCAGTATGGGCAGATTGTCGTGGTCTCTTTGGCATACTTGATCTTTAACGGCTGTGCGTGAGCGGATACTGGTTTCAGGCTTAAGCCGATTCCACTTGCCATAAGCGCCGTACCGGAGATCTTCAAGAAACCTCTTCTGCTAACATCCATAACAATGCACTCCTTTCTCTTAGTTTTTCAAGAACATGTTTCCTTTAACATTCTCCTTTCCGAGTATGGGAGGCATAGCCGTTTCCCGCTATACCCATTGTCCACCCTTCATGGAAAATCTTCTTTAGAAGGAGTAGATCGGAGAGCATGGTGTTATAAAATGACCACCGGTCATTTAACGATACTGGTCGTAGCAATGAGAAGGGGAAATGTCAAGTCTATTTTGCGATTTTTTGGCGAAGCGTATCTGGAAAATAATTACTGAGATTGACATTGCCGGAAAGAGGTATCCTTCCTGCTGGAGAGTAACGCCTGCGGGATAATCGGTGGCTGAAGATCGCTTAGTGTTCTTCCTTGTCGGCGTATCCGGTGATCATGGTGACAAAGTCGGAAAAGACGGTGTGACCTGTCGTGGCGAGATAGATATGAGCAACAAAGAAAGCGGCAAATATAATGGCCATAACGTAATGGAAAAGAGCAACAACTTTTAAACCGCCGAGAAAAGCGATAAATGATGAAAAATGAGAGGGGTACATATAGAGAATGCCGCTTATGAGAAGAAGGGGCATCATGAAAAACATGAAATTGAAATAGGTCGCCTTTTGCAATGGATTGAATTTGTTCTCCTCCGACGGAGCATAGGGGTGGGGCTTATTTTTGAAAATATCATAGGCGTAAAATCGCGCCTGAACGATCATACCCGGGTGTATGTCCTCCTTTCTAAGGATATAGTGCGATACACGCTTGGAGATAAGATTGTAGATCAACCACAGGAAAAAATCACAGACCAGCAGGATTCCCGCCCAGTTATGGACGGTTATGGCGTTAGAAAATTTCCCAAAAATCCCCGGCCAGTGTATCTGTATGCCCGATATAATGAGCACCATGACTAACAGGGCATGAATCCAGTGCCATATGCGTTCGGTTAAGGGGTGCAGATACATTTTTTCGGACATTGTTCTATTTTCTCTTTCTGCCAAGAAATCGCAAGGTGCCGTGCACCGCGCATCCCGCGAATGTTAAGATTATTATAAGAATGCCTGCAAGATCAAGGGCAGGAACTGTATTGCTTCCCACAACGTACAATCCTTTGTCGATAAGTTCCTGATTGGTGAAACGCCAGTTTTTCAGGGAATATTCAGGAGTGCCCTCCTCTGTCGTCGCAAGAATGGTATTCGCCGCATGACACTCAGTGCAATCCTTCACGGGAGCCGCACGCGACGGATCATGGCAGGTAAGGCAATCCACTTTTGCAAGATGAAGTTTCGGCTGTTCCAGCCAGTTGTGTCGTACGTGAGGAGCAGGTTTCAGGGGGACAAAAACAGCCTCATTTGCTTTAATCTCCCATGCTGTTGCATCCTTTTCATTCAGGAAAAGATCATTGTTTCCATGGCATGAAAGGCAGCTTTCATTTTGAGGAGTCTTGATCTGAATGGTATGGGGCGTGGCAAATTTCCAGGTCGGTGCTTTATCCACATTTGTTAAGGCGTCTTTGACATAAAAATCAAAGAGACTTCCACTTACCGGCACATGACGGACGATTACATATTTCTCCGGCCGCTCTTCGCTTGCCTTCGGATTCAGGCCTATCTTGAAATCCATTTTTGAGGGATCGGTCTTGAAATAGGGGACACCCGATGTATCTTTACCGACATGACAGTTGTAGCAATTTTTATAGGAAAGAGAGTGGCAGACCTGACAACTTACCTTGTCTTTATGGATGATGTGACTCGGATGCTCGAGTGATGTGGCCTTACCCTTATCTTTTCCGGCGGCCGAACTCGTATGACAGTCTTCACATTTTGCCCTGTTCGTAACTTCGTAACGGTCAAAATGATCGTGACCGCTGCCGTGCATCTGATCGCCGGTATGACATTCCTTGCATTCCATACCCTTGGTATGGTGGACATCAGCAGGTATGCCCTCGTTTTGACCTAGGAATTCGTTTCCGACCCTGCTTCCGTGGCATGACGTACAGTTTGTCTCGACGGGAGGTGTCCTCTGGAACAGGTGTCCTTCTATGAGTCCCCCTTCAACGGATGCAGGGCGGCTCACATGACACTGGCCGCAGCTGCTGTGGCAGGACATGCAATGGGTCCCCATGGCCCCTGCTATCGTATCACGCACATTTGCGTCGGTATTTGCCCTGAGGGCTATTTTCTTTTTGAAGGGTGAAAGACTTACATGGAGATTCGTACTGTTTTTTCCCGCTATTTCAGGATGGCCTCCATCAAGGTGGCATTCACCGCAGGATCTGGTCGCATCGGGGAAGGAGGGATCCCTTATTATACCCTCGTGGGCTTCTTTCCCGGTTTCGGCATCGGGATTGCCGCCGTGACATGTCTCGCAGGATATCTGGCCGTGAACATCCTCATCTTCGTCCAGAAAGTCCGAGTCGACGTATACTTTCTCGTATGGCTCCAACGGAGCCACCGCTCCGCCTCACCCCTCGCCCTCGGACTCGGTCGATGCCTCAACTTTCGGTTTCGATGCCTCGATTACCCTGATTTCTTGGATGAGCTTTTTCAAGCTGGTATGACAGGATATACAGCTACTCTCTTCAGCATAGGATAAGAGAGGTAAGCTCAAGGAGAGGATAAAAAAAGCGGCAACAATAATTACCAGAAATCTCAAAATGCTTTTTGCATTGCCCCTGTTCGTTCCCATATCCTCTATCCACTGAATACAAAAATACCACTGCACACTAGCTAAATCACTAATACAAATAAACGAGTATTTCAAGGATAAAAATTATTTAGCGCGGTCAAAGCAAATGACTGCATCACGCTTGGCAGTTTTTATTTTACAAAACGTATCGAGTTATTATAGTATCATCAAACATGTTTGGTTATCAGTGCAGTATAGTTATGGTTGTTGATGCGTTGATAATACATCCGAGAAGGAGAATATTCTATGCGCAAGCACACATTAGTAAGAAGTAGTTTAATTGCAGTCTTTGTTTTGATTTTTACGTTTTCTTTTTATGCGTCCTGTCTGGCGGATATGTCTGCCGACGATTTTCTCAAGGAAGCAAAGAAAACGGTAAAGGAAATATCGGTTGCTGATGCAAAGGCGGCGATAGATTCCGGTAAAGCGACGGTCCTTGACTGCAGGACAGAAAAGGAATACGAGGCGGGTCACCTGCCGAAGGCGATTCATCTTCAGAGGGGTCTCCTGGAATTCAACGCCCCCAAGAAACTCCCCGACAAGTCTGCCTACATAATCGTCTATTGTAAGTCAGGCGGCCGTTCGTGTCTCGGCACCTGTACCTTGACGGAGATGGGCTATACCAATGCGGTTAGTATGGCCGGCGGCTGGAAGGCATGGGTCAAGGCAGGGTATCCGATAGAAGAATAAGATGTAATTCTTAGGGCAAAGAGGGGATCGTTCTTTTCGGGACGATCCCCTCTTTTTTTGCTCTTTTTGATTGCGGGTAATCTAACACCACAAAGATACCGCTGCTCGACATAGTCTATACATAAAAAGAATGATACCGCTGAGACTTCTTGAGAATTATGTCGAAAGACTTCTGGTTACTTTCCGTTAGTGACAGGTGCAGCAATCCTTTGTGGGTGATTTAAGTGACGGATTGTGGCAGGTCATGCAGTCGAGACTTCCTAAGTGTTTTTCGCGAAGGGGGAGCCACTCATGCCTTGCGAGGAGCGCGGGGCTGATGTGGAAATTGCTTCCATCCAGTTGTGCTATATCGCGGTGGCATTTTTCGCACGGGGAAGGGGAGGAGATGCTCAGTTTTTTTGTTATCCCTTTATGCGATGATTCCATGTCGACACCATTCGCATTCCCTCCGTGACATACAGTGCAGTCGATTGTTCCGTGGATGTTTTTGTTTAAGAACTCCCTGCTGATTTCTGCTTTTTCATAGGGCGCCAACTCACCCCTCTCTTTGTCTGATTCCTTTCCCTCAGTCTCAATCGTTTGCAGGGACGTTGCCTGTTTCAATCGTTTGGAAATGTCAGTGATCTCCCTAAGTTTTTCTGCACTGGTGTGACATGGTACACAGCTGCTTTGTTCCGCGTGGAGCGATATCGGAATGCACAGGAAAACCAGAATCACAATCAATACAAAAGCCTGAGAAATACGATGTTTATTTCCATGGTTTATAAATGAGGCGATGAGGCCCATAGTATTCGTCTCCGATTTAAAGATAGCTGTGAAGCCCTGAAAGGATGTAGTTGACCCCGAGATAGGTAAAAATGACCGCCATAAAACCTATTATGGAGATTACCGACATTTTTACCCCGCGCCATCCCCCGGCGAGGCGGGCATGGAGGAAAGACCCGTATATCAGCCAGGTAATGAGCGACCAGGTTTCCTTCGGGTCCCAACCCCAGTATCTTCCCCAGGCACAGTCGGCCCATGCGGCGCCGGTAATAATTCCCAGCGTCAGAAGCACAAAACCAATTGATATCATCTTATAGGTAATGTCGTCGAAAAAATCCAGGTCGGGCAATATGTGTTGAAACGTTGCTCGTGATTTGAGTTTCAGAAAATAGAGTATGCTGGATCCGAATGAAATGGCAAAACAGGCATAGGCAAGAAAGGAACTGATGACATGGCTGATAAGCCAGTTGCTCTGCAGGGCCGGAATCAGCGGTTGTATGTCAGCGATGACCTTCCCGGAAAGGGATGCATATGCCAGGGGTAGAAACGCAAAGAACATACCCACGGCACCGATCAGGCTGTTACTATAGCGTTTCCGCATAATGAGATAGACAATGATAATAGCCCAGGAGAAAAATACCAGAGATTCGTAAAAGTTTGAGAGCGGGGCATGTCCGATGCCCAAACGGTATGAGTGAATCCAGCGGAATATAATTGCCGCCGTATGAATGATTCCCCCCACAACGGTTACTACGAGGGCCGCTCTATCCAGTTGTTTTGTGCCGAAGATAAAGGAGGTGAGATAGGTGAGGGCGGAGAAAAAGTAAATGAAGGTTACGATACTGATGATAAAGGTGTCGTTCATGATTGTCTATTCCGCCACTGATGCAGCAAGCAGCCGTTCCAGATTTTTTTCAAAATCCTTTCTGTCTCCGCTTGTTGTGGCAGCGATTTTTATCTCGCCGCCATTTTGATTTTCTGAGATTCGAATCCACATCTTTCGGTGGGTAAGAAAAATGCTCAGGATAAAACCTGCCAGAATGGTAACAAAACCGAACCATACAAGCAGAACACCGGGATCCCTGCTTACCTGAATCCCGGTGTAGTATATCTTCTCAAAATCCTTAAGCGTGAAGGTGAAGTTACCCGCCTTTTGATTGTCGGTTTTCCCGTTATCTCCGAATATCCAGAATATGTCGTGAGGTCTGTCGGACTCGATAACGACACCGAGTACCGCCGGTCCACGACCCTCGTAATCGGGTGAAAATTTTGCTATGGCAAAAAAGGTATCGCTTTCGGGAAGGCTTACCTTTTTCATCATATTCAGGTGTAGAATTATTTCATCTTTCGTGGTTGTATTTTTTGCGAAGATCTGCAAGTTCTTGACCCCTGCGATGCCGTATGTCGCCTGGCAGAACTTCATACCACCATACTTCAGCGGATGGTTGACCCTGATCGACCCTGAGATTCGTTCCTTTTCCCCCTCAATGATGGTCACATCACTTCTGTACTCTTTCGGCATGCCCGTCTCGTAGAAATCGATGGCAAAATCACTGCAACGAACTGAAAAATCAAGTTTTTTCGTACCGGCATCGCTAAAGAGTGTCACGATGTCAGATTGTTCCCCTTCGACAATCAGCATCTGTCCGTTGAAACCCCAGATTGTCCCTATCAGTCCCCCTGCGAGAATGAAGATGATGCTCAAATGGACCAGAATTATTCCGAGCCTTGAATAGCGACCCTTCTCGGCGAAGAGGTAGATTCTCCCATCCTTTTCTTCCTTAACGGGAGTGGCGACGAGGGCCTTTATGATATCCGCCGATTGCTGCTCGATTCCCGGGGTGTTTTTTTGCAATGCTATGGTTTTTCTTATCGGTGATGACGCAAAGATACTGTCGTCGATGATTTTTTTTCCTCGAAAGGTGAGTCTCCAAATGCGTGGTATCCGCGGAAAGGTACAGAAAACGACATTTACCGACAGCAGCACCAGAAGGAGGGTGAACCACCATGAGTGGTACATGTCGAAGGCATTGAAAAAGTCAAAGATGGAGAATAAACGGGGATTGTAAAGTTCCTGATACTGCTCCGGATTGAGACCCTGGGGAATTAAGGTTCCCAGAATAGATGTAGCGGCAAGAAAAAGAAAAAGGAAGATCGTGAGCTTAAGAGATGCGAAAAAGGTATATATTTTTTTAAACATAGATCTTCCTTAAAAGTAATGCCAGAATATTATTTATTTCGGATGCTCTGTCAAGTGATTACGACACCTCTGTTTTCTTGACCGGCAAAGTACAATCATGTAAAAAAGCCGTGAGAAGGGTGCGAATGAAAAAAACAGGTGAAATAGCAGAACGCTTATACAATATCTCGTCGGAAATCGGGGACGGACTCCTGGTCGAAGATGTGAGGATCGGCATCGGTTATATAGGGGTCAAAATCGAGAAAAGGGGGCTCGGACTTGCAGCGCTCCTCACGAATGAACTGAAGCCTGGCTGCTCCAGGCTGAAAATGGCAGGGACTTTTGCGGGTTCCCCGGCATCGGAACTCCTGAAGCTCCTCTGTGAAGGTTCAAGTCCGCTTGAAAAGGCCCTCGGACTGGCGACGGCAAATTCCATCATTGGTTCCCCCGTCCCTGAAAAAGAGAGTGACGCGATAGACCTGATGGGATTGACTCCTGACGACAGGATCGCCATGGTCGGTTTCTTCCAGCCTCTCGTGGAACGTATTCGTAAAAGGGGATTGAATCTTTTCGTAATAGAGAGGGACGAGAGACGTATCGAAATTCCCGATGATGAAACGAAAGACACAGTGCTTGAAAAATGCACCGTTGCGATTATTACGGCAACATCGATAGTGAATGATACACTGGAAGACATCCTGAGTAGGCTCGGAAAACCACGACATGTTGCGATTCTGGGGCCCTCTACACCTCTGTGCGAGGAAGCTTTTCGAGGCACACCGGTGACACACCTCGGTGGCTCCGTGGTGACGGATGTTCAAAGGGTACTGCAGATAATCTCAGAGGGAGGAGGAACCCCGGAAATGCGCCCTCATTTGAGATTTTTCAATAGTGTGATCAATAGCAGGTGATTGTCTGATCAGGGAGATCAATATGATACCGATAGTGTCTGTCGTGGGAAAGTCAAATTCCGGAAAGACCACGCTGATTGAGAAAATGATTGAAAAACTGGTGGAGAAGGGCTACCGGGTGGCAACGATCAAGCATAACCTTCACGGTTTCGACATCGATCATGAGGGAAAGGACAGCTGGCGGTACAAAAAGGCCGGTGCTCGTCTCACGCTTCTCGCATCACCGGGGAAGGTTGCCGTAATCGAAGATACGGGTGTGGATCTTGGCATCGGAGAGCTGAGAGATCGATACATCAATAACGTGGACATCATTCTGACAGAGGGGTTTAAAGGGAATCCCTATCCGAAGATAGAGGTCTTTCGCAGTGTCATGAAACGGGAGCTCTTGTCATCGGAAGATGACAATCTTATTGCGATTGCAAGCGACGTGCCTCTCGAAACGGATGCGAATCTCTTCGACATCAATGATATTGAGGGAATAACTGACATGGTGGAGGATTTATTCCTCTCGTAGAATAGTATACATCGGTAAACAGGATCGACAGATGAATGACATAGATTGGTTGAACATACTGAAATGGGTTTTGATAGTTCTTCTTGCAGGGTTTATCGGACAGTTCGGAAAGAGTTTTGCGAAGCATCTAATGGAAAAGGCAAGGCTGAAGCGGGAAAAGGCCATTGAAAGTAACCCTGAAGTGGTGATCCCCCGGGATACATTGAAGGAGGCCGATTCAATCTACGACCAGGGCCAGGCCCTCTCTCTTAAAGAGGCCGAGGATAGAGCGAAGCAGGAGAAAAAGATGGCGAAAGCCATTTCAAAGCAGAAAAAGAAAGAGGCGAAAAACCTGGAAAAGGCGGAAAAATAAATTTATGCTCCATTCTTTACTGCTCAATCTTTCACAGACTATGAAGGACAGGTTCTTCGACCGGTATGAGTGATATAAAATTCAGCAGAGACCACGATATTATCCTGGATTCCATAGCCGATGGTGTCTTCACCGTGGACCATGCATGGCGAATTACGTCGTTTAACAGGGCGGCTGAAAAGATAACGGGCGTGCCGAGAGAAGAGGCGATTGGCCAGATGTGCAAGGATGTTCTAAGGGCCGATAGTTGCGAAGGGAACTGCCTTTTGAAACAGACCCTGGAGAGTGGAGAACCTGTTTTCGACAAGACGGTGCACATAGTAAACTCAGATGGTGAAAGGACCCCCGTCAGCATCTCAACGGCCCTTTTGAAGGATGAGAAGGGAAAGGTCGTCGGCGGAGTAGAAACATTCAAGGATATCAGTCTCGTCGAAAAGCTGAGAAAGAGGATTGAAAAAAGCTATACCTTTGAGGATATCGTATCGAAAAGTCATAAGATGTATGAGCTTTTCAACCTCCTTCCCGATATATCGGAAAGCGGAAGTACCGTCCTGATCGAGGGGGAAAGCGGAACGGGAAAGGAACTCTTTGCACGGGCTCTTCATAACCTGAGTTCGAGAAGGGACGGACCCTTTATCACCGTCAACAGCGGTGCCATGCCGGACACCTTGCTGGAGTCGGAACTCTTCGGTTACAAGGCGGGGGCCTTCACGGATGCAAAAAGGGACAAACCCGGAAGGTTCAAACTCGCCCAGGGCGGGACTATCTTTCTCGATGAGATCGGAGACATATCCCCGGCCCTTCAGGTACGTCTTCTCAGGGTGCTTCAGGACAGGACCTTTGAGCCCCTTGGGGCGGTGAAGAGCGAAAAGACAGATGTCCGGGTAATTGCGGCTACCAACAAGAATCTGAAGAAACTGGTAAAAAAGGGGAGCTTCAGAGAGGATCTCTACTACAGGATCAACGTCGTGCAGCTTGTCCTTCCACCCCTCAGGGAGAGAAAAGAGGATGTCCCCCTTCTGGTTGACCATTTTATAAAGAATTTCAATTCTATACAGAATAAAGATATTCTGGGAATTAGCGATGAGGCCCTGGCATGTCTCATGTCCTATGACTATCCCGGTAATATACGGGAGCTTGAGAATATAATTGAGAGGTCATTTATCCTCTGCAAAACAAGGATGATTCAGAGGGAGCATATGCCTGAACCCGTCTGCGGTTCTGCTGAGATTGGGTATTCGGGGCATCCCGAAACGGTCACATTCCATGACATGGAGGCAATTTTTCTCACAAACGCTCTTCGCAGGAATGGATGGAACCGCATGAAGACAGCGAAAGAGCTGGGTATCCACAAAAGCACGCTCTACCGGAAGATACAATCGCTTGGCATACAACTGCCCGATAAAAAATAAACTATTCCCCATAATACTTGACAAAGGGTGTCATTGGTCAGAAAATAGGGGCACTTCAGGCGTGAGTCTGGACGGGCTTTTTGGTATCTTCGCAGAAGGAAGGATCTCGTCATGAAACAAAAGATGTTTTATCGAAGGGTCCTGATTCCCATAGGGATCGTTACGCTTCTGATGATAGTATCGATCAATGTCTATAATATATCACCCGTCGTTGGCGCTGCCCATCCTCTCTTGGGTAAAATACTTTCGACAGTTTCGGCACTTTTCATGTTTATAAGCATATGGATGGGTGCCTTTATTGCCCACCCTATGGCATTCAGGGCCGGGGCCAGCATGGGAGAGCGGGTTTTTGCGGGACTGGCCACACCCCTTATCTGGTCAGCAAAGATGGTATATTACGCGAGCTGTATTTATACCGGGTGGGAGCTTGTCTACTGGTCTTTTCATCCCCTGATTGTTGGTGTTATCTCCACTGCGCTCCTCAATATGGGAATTTCCGAGATACTGTGCAGAGTGATTTACAGAAGGAAGGGACTCATGCCGGGGAGGATTTTTCAGGGACCGGTTGTTATCATGCTTCTTATCGGTCTTACCATCGTTCCCCTCTCTCTCTGGAACGGGGGAACCGTTTTCTTTTATATGTTTGTGGATATCTACATGATGCTCTTCCACTGATCCCGGGAGGGGTCAAAGGGGGTTGGAATGTCATTTTTCGACGACAGTATCTTTCGAAGGGATATCTCACGGAGGGAACTTCTTGAGATCCTGGGAGGTGCGGCGGCACTCGGCATGCTGAACACTTCCGTTCCGCGGTGGGCCTTTTCCGAGCCTCTCCAAAGACCGAATATAATTTTCATTCTGAGTGACGATCACCGTTGGGACCATATGAGCTGTATGGGTCATCCTTTTCTTGAGACGCCCAATCTCGACAGGATCGCAAATGAGGGGGCCCTCTGTGAGAACGCCTTTGTAACTTCCTCTCTCTGCAGCCCCAGCAGGGCAAGCTTTCTGACCGGCCAGTACGCCCATACCCATGGCGTAAAAAATAATATCACCCCTTGGAGCGAAGAAAACGTCACCTTCCTCGAATTACTGAAACAAGCAGGTTATGACACGGCATTCATCGGGAAGTGGCATATGCCCGGAAAAGGGCTTCCGAATCTCCGGGGCGTGGACCGATTCGTCTCTTTTACTATCCAGAGGGGCCAGGGACGGTACTTTAACTGCCCCCTTATTGTCGATGGAGAGAAGACGCCGTCACGGAAGGAATATATCACTGAGGAACTGATCGATTACGCACTGGAATTTGTCAAAGAGAAAAGGGCCAATCCCTTCTGCATCTATCTCTCGCTGAAGGCGGTGCATCATCGCTGGCTCCCGCCCCGTGATTTGAAGGGCACCTATAGTGATATAAAGGATCTTCACCTGCCACCCGAGGCGGACAACTGGATCGGCCTCGTCGATAATCACATAATCTACGGGACATTTGGTGTCCTGGAACAGATGTACCGGGGATACTGCGAGACGATTCTCGCCATCGACCGGGAGGTCGGCAGGCTCCTTGATTATCTTGATGCATCGGGTCTTGCCGATAATACGGTGGTGATATACGCCGGGGACAACGGAATATACTGGGGAGAGCATCGTCTCGTCGACAAACGCTTTGCCTATGAGGAAGTCATCCGGGTTCCCTTTCTCTTCCGGTACCCGAAGATTATAGAAAAACCGGGCGAGCGACTTTCCCAGATGGTCCTCAATATCGACCTTGCCCCCACAGTTCTGGAACTGGCGGGACTAAAAATACCGGGGAATATGCAGGGGACGAGTATGCTCCCCCTTCTGGCCTCAAAGGATGTCACCTGGAGGAATTCCTGGCTTTACGAGTACTTCCTCGATTTTCCCTATACGGTGCCCGCAATGTATGCCCTCCGTACAGAGAACTATAAATATATCGAGTATGAAAGCGGGTGCTACAGCCCCGAGGTGTATAACATCGCATCTGATCCCGGTGAAAAGAAGAATCTCTACGGGACCAAGCTTGCCGGTCAGATTCTTCCGAAACTGCAGCAGGAATTGATACGACTGAAGAAAGAAACCGGGGTTCCGGGAATGTAGATCAATCACAACGGGGCATTCATTACGTTGGTGGCCGGTTTCCCCTGGGTAATCTCTTTGGCCATGAACCTCATGGCCTTTTCGGTATGCTTAAAAAATGCCCGATACCCCTCGCAGAGGTAATTAAGCTCGCCATCTCCGTCGGCGGTGGAGGAAAAGCGGTTCTTCGGACAGCCTCCGAAGCAGAGATTAAGATATTCGCAGTTTCTGCAGGCACCCGGCAATCTCTCCCACTTGTCCCGTCCGAATGACGTCTGCACCGGTCCGCGGGCAAGATCGGCAAGGGGTGTTTCTCTGATGTTTCCGAGCCTGAACTCGGGAAAGACAAAGTGATCACAGGAAAAGATGTCCCCGGTATGCTCCATTACGAGGGCCTTTCCGCAGGTCCTGTTGAGAACGCAGAGGGGAACGGGATATTCGAGCCAGTGTGCCAGCGTATAGTCGAAGAGCTGGACGAAGACCTTTCCCACATCATGTTTGACCCACTTGTCGAATATCGTGGTCAGAAAAGTACCGAAGTCCTGGGGCGTGACGCTCCAGTCGGTTGTCTGATCTACGTGACTTGCAGTGTGCTTCGCCTCCGGATTTATACTGTCTCGTAAAAAGGGTGCCCTTTCCATGAAGTCCTTTTTTGCGACAACGGGTATAAACTGGATGAATTCAAAATGATCTCTGAGAAAATCATAGACCGAGAGCGGATCTTTCGAGCTGATATCGGTAATGCAGGCAAGCGCATTGTAATCGACGTTATACTCCCTGAGATGTTCCACTCCCTTCATGACACGGTCGAAGGAGCCTTTCCCCTGACGATCGATCCTGTAGTGATCGTGAACCTCTTTCGGCCCGTCGATACTGACGCCGATCAGGAATTTGTTTTCCCTGAAAAAGGAGGCCCATGTTTCGTCAATCAACGTGGCGTTGGTCTGAAAGGCATTGGTGATCCTTTGGCCGGGTGCTCCGTATTTTCTCTGGAGTGTCACGGCCTCTTCAAAAAAATTGAGTCCGAGGAGCGCCGGTTCTCCCCCCTGCCACACGAACTGGACGGGATATCCGGGGGGCTGAGACCGTATGTAGTCCCTCACGAAAATCTCGAGGGTTTCCCGGTCCATCGTCCAGTTGTAGGAGGGGTCCTCTCGATTTTTCTTGTAGCTGTAGAAACAGTAGACACAGTCCAGATTGCAGAGGGGACCGCAGGGCTTTGCCATTACTTCGAAGACGTTTTCTTCCCTCTTTCCCATCGACTTTTCCAACCTTGCAGGATCAATCTCTGTTTAACTTTCTGGTGATTCCGGTGCGTGACCCGCCCCTTTTTCGAGCCAGGGCCGCTTCTCAGGCCCGACAAGTTGCGCAATTTTTTCTGCAATCCACTCGAAGGGAAGATCGTCTCTCGGCGGAAACTTTTCCACGTATTCGATAAATGGTTGTCCCCTAAGATCCGTCGGGGGGAGCATGGCGTCTTCCTTTCCGTCGAACTCCACGGTTGGCAGGCCGTTTTTCTCACAGAGGGTCCGGTCGAATGTTGCGGCGGCGCTGACCCACCTGCCGTTCAGGAAAAACTGGTTATAGCCGTGCCTCGGAAAGATATTATCGCCGAGCCTCTGAATTATGTGCTCGGGGACCCGGTGATTTCGTATCATGGCAAATGCCATGCGGCTCGGGATTCCGGCGGCTCGTCCAAGCGCGGTGAGAAGAACTGCCTTCTGCACGCAGTATCCCTTTTCCCATTCAAGAACTTTCGATGCCCTGAAGTCCTCGATAAAGACCGAGATCATATAGAGATTATAGCGGATCGAATCCCTCACAAAATAGAAGAGTTTTACCGCCTTCTCCTCATCGGTGGTACAGCCAACGGTAAGATTTTGAGCCTTTTCCGCTATTGTTTTATTGTCGGCGTCGATGGCGAACGTCGGTTTCAGATAGATGTCCATTTCAGTGTCCGATACTTTTGTCATTTCAGCAGGTACTCCTTTTGTATGATAGATAAAAAATTTTATTGCCCTCCAGGTGCGTGAGAACCATACCACATTTTTCATGGTCAGCGCCACTCGCAGGTGTGGATGGGACGAGAGCCAGAGAGATGGTAAAAAAATCAAAAGGCGTCTTGCTTCAATAACCTGCAGGTATTACAATATCGCAGTTGATTGCTTCCCTGTCTTTGTTTGCAATCCCGACTCAGAGTCCTGTCATTCAGTTGAGTGGAGAGATAATGATGGAAATCAGCACACGCTTTGTCGGAACCAGGCTGATGGATTATAATGCGGAGATTACCTGGCGCCATACCATGAACTATGCCGCAGCCATCGATGACAATAACCCCTGGTACTTTGATGATGAGCGCGAGGGAGGCATTATAGCGCCCCCCATGTTCAGTGTCGCCGTTACCTGGCCGATTGTGGAGAGGATATGGGAGTATATTGAGGCCGACGATTTCCCGGTGGAACTCCTTGCCACGCAGGTTCACTACAGCGAACATCTCGAATTTCACCGAGCGCTGAAGCCTGGAGACTCTGTGACAGTGAAGGGCAAAATCGCGGCAATTCTTCCGCACAGGGCAGGAACGCATGTGGTGATCCGTTTTGATGCCGTGGACGACAAGGGCCTCCCCCTTTTTACCGAGCATATCGGGGCAATGATGAGAGGCGTGAAATGTGTCGACGATGGGGCCCAGAAGAAAGAAACGCTGCCCCATGTTCCTCTCTTTGAAGGGGAGGGAGTCCTCTGGGAGGTCCCGATCCATCTCGATTCCCTGCGATCTTTTGTCTATGACGGCTGTTCCAATATTGTGTTTCCGATTCATACGTCGAAGCGTTTTGCCCATCAGGTCAGCCTCCCGGGAATCATAATCCAGGGGACGGCGACCCTCGCCTTTGCGGTTCGTGAACTAATCAACAGGGAGGCGGGGATGAATCCACAGAGACTTCAATCCCTCTCGTGCCGCTTTACCGGCATGGTGCTTCCGGGCACTGATATAACCGTTCAACTCGAAGGAAAAGATGAGAAAGAGGGTGGCACGGGACTCTTCTTCTCCGTTTTTAATCGGGAGAGAAAAAGGGCGATCAGCGGGGGGTACGCCCTCGTGAGAAAAGGGTAAGGAAAATTATGGAGACGAAATTTATCAGATTGCCGCTTCTGAATTCTTACATTGAACACTGGGCGAAAGTATCACCCGACCGGCCAGCAATGATTCAGCATGAAGACGGGAAGACCGTCACCTATCGCAATTTTCTCAATCTCATCGATTACTTTGCCCTGAGGCTTCTCGATATGGGAATCGGAAAGGGAGATCGCGTTGCCACGATGCTTGTCCTCATTCCAGAACATATCATCCTTATGTACGCCTGTTTCAAGATCGGCGCGATCATTGCCCCCCTGGATGTACGTCTCAAGGATGACGAGGTCGTCCGTGACCTGCATAAGATTGAGCCGAAGGCATTCTTCTTCCTGGGCAACACTCCGGTCAGGGATTTCCGGGAAGTGGGGAAGGCCGTGAGGGAACAATGTCTCTCTGTGAAGCACCTGATACAGATGACACCGAACCCCGAGCCGGGAGATATCATTGATGGTGCCGTGAGTATCACCCGCATGATGAGCAAAAACAGAATCGTCTATCTGAAGATAAAAAACCTCTTTACGAGAAAACTGCAGGCGGCATGGCGGGAAATTGTCCCGAGAAGCCCCGCGCTTATTATCTACACGACGGGTACAACGGGGGACCCGAAACCGGCACTTATCTGTCACGAAAATATCATCGTGCAGAACGAGATTCTCGCCCGGGGCGCTGATATGGATCTCGACGCGAGGATACTCATTAATCTCCCCCCGAGCCATGTGGGATGTGTAACCGAGGGTTTCATGACCACCATGGCAGTGGGAGGAACGGCGATACTCCTCAGGATATTTGACGTGAAAATGACCCTTGAGGCGATTGAGAGTCATATGGTCAATGCCTTCGGCCAGATCCCCACGCAGTATCGCATGCTCTGGGCCCACCCCGATTATGAAAAATACGACCTGAGCAGCCTTAAATTTGTCATCTATGCCGGTTCGGCGGTGGATGTTGCATTTCTCAGGAAACTCTCAAAGATGGCCCCCGCATTCGGGACGGGTATAGGAATGACTGAAAATGCCGGATTCGCAACCTTTACGCCTTCGGGGATTTCCGTCGAGGAAATGGCGGGGCAGGTCGGCCGTGCCTTTTCTGACCTTGCGGAGGTGACGATAAGAAGACCGATGAACGAAGACGGTACGGCGGGCGATGAGCTTTCCGATGGGAAAATCGGTGAGATATGCTACCATTCGCCCATCGTCTTTCTGGGATACTACAATATGCCCGAAGAGACGGCGAAGGCCATCTCGCGGGAAGGAATCCTCTACACAGGTGATCTCGGCTATTTTAAAGATATGGGCACCTACCGGGCGCTCTATCTCGCGGGCAGGAGAAAATTTGTCATAAAGCAGAAGGGCTATAACGTATTCCCCGATGAAGTGGAATCGCATATTGCCGGTATGGACGGTGTCGATGTGGCGGAAGTGGTGGGGATGAAGCATAACGTTTTTGACGAGGGGATATTCGCCTTTGTCAGGCCAAAAAAAGATGTCGATTGTACGCCGGAAATGGTAATGAAGCACTGTGAGAAGATTGCCTCATACAAACGGCCGCAGCATGTGGAGATCTGGCCGCCCGAGAGGGAATTCCCGCTCACGAGAAGTACAAAAGTTGACAAACTGGAGCTTCAGAAGATAGCAGAACCGATTGTGGAAAAACTGCGAGAAGAGAGTAAGTGGGATTAAGACGCAGAGCAATTAGGAGGATTCCCCGATGAGTACATCGGGGTAAAAGGATTGTATCATTTTCGCTCCTTGGGGCGGAAAAGTTAAGGGGAGGTACTATTTGATGAATATCTATACAAAAGTCTTGATCATTGTCATGGTTTTCAGTCTGGCCGGATGTACACCTATCCTTATCGGAACGGGAGCCACGGGTGCCTACAAGGTTTCGTCAGATGAGCGAACCATGGGTGATATGTGGAACGATCCCGCTATTACCGCCAAGGTAAAAACGCAACTGATTAAGGATACGACGATTCAGGGAAGAAAGATCGATGTCGATACCGTCGAGGGTGTTGTGACCCTCTCCGGTGTGGTGCGAACCAGGGCAGAGGCGGACTACGCCGTGAAAATTGCCTCGATGGTGTCGGGGGTGAAAAGGGTAACCGATAATCTTCAGGTCGGATCACGATCAGCCGGACAGCTTCTTGACGACAGTGTACTGGCAAACAAGATTAAGGCGAAGTTCGTAGGCGAAGCGGGAATACGGTCACTTAATATTGATGTGGATGTCTACAGGGGCGTTGTCACTCTGACCGGTATCGTTGGAAGTGAGGTAGAGAAAAAGAAGGCAATAGATATCGCAAAGGTCACGGCCGGTACGGTGAGGGTCGTCGACAATATGACGGTCAAGGCGCCTTAATTTCCAGAGGGTAAAGAATATCATGTCGTCCCGATTCTTTATAAGGGGGGTGGCCGCTCTCGCTCTTCTTCTGATTGCGGTCTTTTCCCATGTCCCGAGTTCAATTGCCGCGGATGGGGCCTTTCCCTTTCAGCCGGGAGAAAAAATGAGTTTCAGCTTCGGATGGAATCTTTTTCCCGGCGGGACGGGGACAATGGAGGTCCTTCCCTTCACGGATGTCGATGGTGTCGAGGCCTATCACTTTGCAATGACGGCGCAGAGTAATTCATTTATCGATCTCTTTTATAAGGTCCGTGACAGGTATGAATCGTATGCGGATATCGGCATGACACATTCCCTTCTCTACACGGAACGAAAGAAGGGGAGTGAAGAAAGGGATATAACGGTCACCTTTGACTGGGGGGGTGAGAAAGTTCAGTATACCAACTTCGGCAAGTCAGGAAAGCCGATATCGGTGCTGCCCGGCTCTTTCGATCCCCTTTCCGTCTATTATGCCTTCCGTCTCATCGATCTTGAGGTCGGAAAAATAATCGAGATTCCCGTAACGGACGGAAAAAAGTCCGTTATGGGAAGGGCCAGGGTGACGAAGAGGGAAACGATTATAGTAGATGGGATGGAGTTCGATACCTATAGGATACAGCCGTACCTGGAACATTTCGGAGGTGTTTTTAAAAAGAGTAAAAAGGCAAAGCTCGATATATGGCTCACGGCTGATGAGAAAAAGATCCCCGTGAGAGTGAAGGTCAAGGTGATAATAGGAAGCGTCACCTTCGAGTATATAGTGCCGGAGGATGCCGAAAAGGGATCGTCGGCTTCCTGAATTGAACAGCGAGCGCATTCCCCGCTTTCTGCGGCGGGGTTAGCGAGGGAATAAAAAACAGACATTTTCCTTAACAATCGGAGATCCCGCTTATACGGGATTGCGGGGAGCTTCAATCTTCGCACCGGGAACGCTGCGTTCCGGATTTAAAAGTGCCTCGAAACAATCTTCTTGTTGACAAATCGTGTTTTTTTAAATACTTTTCTAATGGTTGCTCATTTTCGTGTGGAAAAAGGGGGGGCTATGAAAGAGATAGGAGAGTATCCCTATTCTCTCAAGACGGTGCTGGAGCAGAATGAATTTGAAAATATAATCGACAACAATATGTTCTCCGCCTTTATCCCCGGTGAACTTCCCGTACCCCCCATCGATGAGCAGAGAAGGACCCAGATTTCATCCCAGGGAGTCGCGAGACATCCTGAATACATAAGAAGTGCCCAGATCAATCAGATTTTCAGTTATATCGGTTTTATAAAACGTACCAGAAACAATACGTATCGGCAGTATCTGCCCCTTCTCTTTGAACAACTCAATATCTTCCTCTCCGTCCTCGAAGAGGTAATTTATACGCTTGATGTCACGATCTCGGAGGATATCTACCGGGAGAGGAAAAATGGTCTGGAAAATTTCCTTGAGTATTATCAGAGACGGCCCAAGGACGGTGCAGAGTGGCTTGAAGAAATCTGGCGGCGACAGAAGCATTACCTGGAGCAGCTCGATATGCTGACTGAAACCCTCAAGGTCCGCGGCCATGTCTTCGACTATAGCGACGACCCGATGTTTGATGAGATTATTTCATTGTGCAGAAGCAGGTTAAACGGGAACGATCCGGAAAGCCCGAATGATATCGACTACGGATTCGTGGCAAATACCTGTCTGAAGGCCTCTTCGGATAAGGAACCGAAGACCATATGGTCAGGCGACCGGCATGTCCTCAGGATACTTGAGGCCATCTATGAAAGGTCTCACCTGAAGCATGAGCTTCCCCGGGTCAACCTTCGTGCCACCTATTCTCCGCGCAACTATGCCCACCTCTTCCCCCGGCATTGAACTGAACAGCGAGCGCATTCCCCGTTGCTTGCAGCGGGGTTAGCGAGCGAATAAAAAATAACCCCTTCCTTAACAGTCGGAGATTCCCCGCAACTTGTCAGAGCAAAGCGGAGATCCCGCTTATACGGGATTGCGGGGAGCTTCAACTCCTTAATCTGTTGATTTCAAATTACTTTATGTTCTGGTCAATGTACCGAAGGGCGAGCGAATGCCCGAAGTGCGATGCGGGAAACTTTAATCAGATGTAGTTGTGCATAATCGTTTGAATATCCCTGTCGAGTTTGCCCGGTTCCTCGTCCTTGTACTCGTCGAGGATAGTTTTCAGTATGCCGTAGGTTCTCGTGTCGCCCAGATCGTCGAGCTTGCGATAGATTCCCCGCCTTCTCCCCAGACGGTAGATCATCCTGTCGTCGTCTGACATCGCAAAAAACCTTTCGATAATTCCGATGAGCTTTTCTTTGTCTTCCGGGAGTTTTCCCTCCAGCTCTTCCAGGAGATTGAGGATATGGTCACTCACCAGCCTGCTTTCGATTCCTTCGAGATGTTCTATGAATAATCGTATTTCCCTGACCACATCCTCATCGCCCATGGGCGTGAAGTCCCCTTCATGCATCTTCCTGTAGAGTTCTGTTCCTCTCCTTACCTGGAGCGATCTCAGTCGGATATAATCGGGGTTGATCTCGTTGATGACGCGGGCCGTTTCCTTTGCGTGCTCCTCTGACCACTGGTCGCCCCCAAGCCCGGGGATTATATACTCCGAAAGCGAGATTCCCGATGCGACTATCCTTTGGCCTCCTTCAATATGCTCCGCCGCCGTGACGCCCTTTCGTATGAATTTCAGGACCGGAGCGTATCCGCTTTCCATGCCGATATGGATCCTCGAAAGGCCGGCATCGTATAGCGTCTTAAACTCTTCCACCGATTTCCGTGAAGCGGTGTGAGATCGGCAGTAGGAGGTAATCCTCTTTACGAAGGGAAAGGTTTCCATTATGAAGGAGAGTATCTCCGCCAGATCGTCGGTCTTCATGATGATAGTATTTGCGTCCTGGAGAAAGACAGACTCACCGCCGAAATAGAGCCATGCGGCGACACTCCTGAAATTGTCACTGTATCTCCCGTCTCTTCCGTAGATCAGGTCGATGACCGGCTCGGTAATCCTTCCCCCCTGGCCGAGCTTCCATGAGAGTGCCCGTATCTCTTCTGCGATATCATGGGCATCCTGGATGTCTCCTTTTACCTCGTCGACGGACCGTATCGAGAACTTCGTGTCGTGGTAGGTATGACAGAAGGCACACTTGTTCCAGGGGCAGTTTCTCGTGGCGCGGATCAAGAGGCTCCGTGCCTCGCTGGGTGGTCTGATGGGACCCTGTTCAAAAGAAAGATTCATTGTTCAGCTCATTCGTTCTATTATATTTTCTCCTAATATAGGCATCGTACACCAAATATCAACAGGGTGTGTATTTTTACTTCTCCCGTACGATCCGGTTCCCTTTGCCGAAGACGAGCATATTGTATGTCTTTTCTATCCTGTCCCAGTTTTCCTCTCTGTCCATCGACCAGTAGCGCCCGATTACCGAGACGACCTCGCCTAACTGGAGCTCCCTGCATTTTTTTTCAATCTTTTCGATATAGATGGCGCCGCTTTCGGGCTTTTCTCCCCGCCTTCCGAGCATGGCGTGAATGAAGAGTTTCTCTATTCCTTCTCTCTTCGCAAGCTCCATCAGTGCGAAGAGATGATCCACCGAACCGTGGGAGCTGAAAAAGGAGACGATCCCGAGAAGATGAAGCGAGGCGGAGTTTTCTTTGGCCTTTTCTATTGCATGCAAAAAGGCATCGTTTTTCGAGAATGAACCCTCGGCGATTGCCTGACCGATCTTTACCCTATCCGAGAATATCTTCCGTCCCGCGCCGATATGGAGGTGACCCACCTCGGAGTTTCCCACCGTTCCTTCGGGAAGCCCGACTGCTTTTCCCGAAGCCGCGAGGACGGAGAAGGGGTAGGTATTCAATAGTTTGTCCATGACGGGTGTGGGGGATGCCGCAATAAGATTCCCTTTTTCGCTTTCGTTCAATCCCCAGCCGTCGAGGATAAGAAAGAGAATTCTTTTTCCGCCTTTTTCGGTATGGTTTTTCAGGAGCGATTTTCCACTCATGGCGTCGGGCTTTGCGATTCCCATCAGTTCGAGCACCGTGGGGGCAATATCCGTCAGATCTCCCTTTCCCCGGAGTTCCACGCCGCCTGATTTTTCTATGACTATGAAGGGGACGGGCGAGTCCGTATGGCCCGTGTCTATCGCGCCGTCGGGGTAAAGCCACTGCTCCACCGTCCCGTGGTCGGCCGTGACGATTACCGTCATATCCTCTCTGAGGGCCTCATAAACGACCGTTCCGGTATTTTCATCCACCACTTCCACGGCTCGTTTGATGGCGGTTTCGTTTTCTATGTGTCCTACGACATCCACATTCGGAAAATTTACCACGATGAAATCGTATCGGCCGTCGCGAACCTTTTCGATGGTGGCCTTTGTGATCTCTTCGATCGACATTTCCGGTGCCTCGTCGAAGAGGGCAACGTCTTTTCTCGTGGGGATTATTATTCGCTCTTCTCCCTTCACAGGTTCGGGGTCTTTGCCGTTGAGAAAGAAAGAGAGATGGATGGCCTTTTCCGCCTCGGTAATCTTTACCTGTTTGAGATTATGTGCCGCGATGGTTGCACTCAGTGTGTCCGTGATTTTTTCCTCGGGAGGAAAGGCGACATCGACATTCAGACCCTTCTGGTATTCGATCATGGTGGCAAAGGTAAGACCCAGATCCTTTACGGGAAACCTGTCAAAGGAACTGTCGGTGAGACTTTCCGTAAGTTCTATCTCCCGTTCGCCCCGGATATTGTAGAAGATTACCGAATCGCCTTCCGCTATTCTCCCTATGGCGTTGCCCCTTTCATCGAAGAGGATCATCGGTTCCAGCGTTTCATCGTCGCTGTTTGTCCTGGATGCGTCCCGTACTGCACGGGACATGTAAAATCCGTCTTGTATCGTCATTTTTGTCGCCCTGCTCTCCCCAAAAAATTTCCTATTACTAATATAGTGTGGTTGGAATGTCAAACAATGGGGGAGCAAGAACGACGGGAGCTTTTCTGTTGAAAATTGACCTTTTAAATGGTAACTCATAATCGTTTTATCCTGCATGTTTAGAGAAATGTCAGATGCGCAAGAACGGATTTGAGAAGACCCAGGAAGAGATATTCCAGGAAAGGGCGGAAATTCTCTACCACACGGGAGACAAATTATCGAAAGCCCTCGACAGGCTCAAAGCCATCGAAGAAGAGATTGACGCCAAACTGGATATATTGCGGGAAAGTTTGAATAGCGGCCTTGAGAAGGATTGCCATGAGCTCTTTAAAGAAACGAACAGAGAGATCAGGAAATACAATAAGGCGAGGGAGCATGCCAAGCTGAGATATTACTATCTTATTGTGACCAGAGAAGCCATGGGATTTCGCAGGCACAAATGGGTTGACGAGATATATAAGATTCCGCCGAAAAAGGAGAGACTGAAAAGGCTTCATGAACCGGTATAAAAAGCAGAGACAAAAGATGGTCAGCTCCCAGCTCGAATCAAGGGGGATACGAGATGAGCGGGTTCTGAACGCCATGGCAAAGATCCCCCGACACCTCTTCGTTGATGAGTGGCTGAGGGATCGAGCCTATTCTGACAACCCCCTTCCCATCGGCGAAAGACAGACCATATCTCAGCCCTATATCGTGGCCCTGATGACCGAGGCCCTTGAACTGCAGGGACATGAGAAGGTTCTCGAAATCGGAACCGGTTCCGGATATCAGGCTGCCGTTCTGGCGGAGCTGGCAGACAGGGTATGCTCCATCGAGAGAATAGCCTCTATCGCCTCGAGGGCGAGAACGCTTATCGAATCGCTCGACTATTTCAATGTCTTGATCTGGGTTGGTGACGGTACCTACGGATGGAGGGAAGAGGCCCCCTTTGATGCGATAATCGTAACTGCCGGCGCCCCCGATGTTCCCAAGGCATATAAGGAGCAGCTCGCCGTGGGCGGAAGGCTCGTGATACCTGTCGGTGATCGCCACACCCAGGTGTTGTTGAGGTATACTCGCCTGTCTGAAGATATAGACGATATGAAGGAAGAAGACCTGGGAGGGTGCCGTTTTGTCGATCTTATTGGAAACCATGGCTGGAAGCAGTAGAGGGGGGTAGATGCTCAGAAGGTTGTATGACTGGGTTCTTCACTGGGCCGAAACACCCTATGGAACGTGGGCACTTTTTTTCCTTGCCCTTGCGGAATCGAGTTTTTTCCCCATTCCTCCCGATGTCCTCCTCATTGCACTCGCCATATCGATTCCCGCCAAGTCATTCAGATACGCCCTCGTCTGCACCGTCGGTTCTTTGATAGGTGGAGTGATCGGTTATCTGATCGGGTATCAATTTATGGAGCTCGTCGGTCTTCAGATTCTGGAATTTTATGGATTGATGGCCAAATTCAATGCCGTTGGCGATCTCTATAATAAGTACAACGCACTTGCCGTGGGGATAGCGGGATTTACTCCGATACCATATAAGGTTTTCACCATCTCGGCTGGTGCCTTCGGGATAAATTTTCCGATTTTTCTTGCTGCCTCGGCCGTAAGCAGGGCGGCGCGATTTTTCATCGTCGGATGGTTAATCTATAAATTCGGTCCCGGCATACGGGCCTTTATCGACAGATATTTCAATATCCTGGCCGTTGTTTTTGTCATTCTTCTTGTCGGGGGATTTATCTTAATAAGGTATATCTTTTAATGACACGTCTCAGAATACTATCGCTTCTCTTTTTTATCCTTCTTTTTGTGGCTACCTGTGCGACCAGGCCCATGGGTGTATACCACCTGGTAAAAAAGGATGAAACCCTCTGGAGAATCGCGAAAACCTATAATACGGATATCGATACTATCGTCGAGGCGAACAATCTTCCGAATAGGGAAACCGTAGAGGAGGGGAGCCTCCTTTTTATCCCCGGGGCAGAGGCGATCGTGTCAGTAACGCCCCCTGCTGCGACGAAAGAGGAAGCCGTTACAGAACCGGTAGAGAAGAAAGCCGTTGCAAAAACGGTAATGAAAAAGCCTGTTCCAGAGAAAAAAAAGACCACCACCGTCGCGAAAGAAGACACATCCTCCAAGGCCCGTTTTATCTGGCCCATAAAGGGTGAGGTGTCATCAAAATTCGGACTTCACAGCGACGGAATGAGAAGGAATAACGGAATCAAGATAGAGGGAAAAGAGGGAGCAGGGGTCATAGCATCGGCCGCGGGTACCGTCATACTCTCCGGCCCACTTAAATATTATGGAGAAACCGTGATAATAAAACATTCGAGCAACTATCGAACTGTTTACTCGAATCTCAAGAAGCGGTTGGTTGCCGAGGGGCATGTGGTAAAAAAAGGTCAGCAGATAGCCCTTCTTGGCCGAGAGGAAAAAAGCGGACGGGAACGCCTCTACTTCGAGATACGATACAAGAACAATGCGAAAAATCCGTTGCAATACCTGCACTGATATGGTGTCCTCAATGGAGTATATATAAAATTCGTCGTTAAAGGAGTGAAGAAATACAATGAAATTTGCCGAAGATATTTACGCGTATGACTGGACGAGCCCTTTCGAGAACAACTGCAACAGCTTTTATATAGGAGGAGATGTGGGAGCCCTTATTGATCCGGGGCTGACAATGTTTCTGCCCGAACTTCTGACCAAGATGGAGAAAGACGGCATCAAGAGGAGTGATATAAAGTATGTAATAAACACCCATTCTCACCCCGACCATTTTGAGGGATCGGAGGATTTTGATGGCGATGATGGGGTTACCATAGCCCTGCATGAGAAGGAGATGGAATTTTTCGATGATATCGGCGGCGATATGTATCGTCTCTTCGGACTGAATGCGCCGAAAGTGACGATTGACCTTGTTTTGAAAGAGGGTGCCCTGGATCTGGGGGGCGAATCCTTTGAGGTATACCTTGTGCCCGGCCACTCGCCCGGTTCCATAGCCCTTTACTGGCCTTCCCGAAAGGCCCTCTTCCCTGGTGACGTAATCTTTGTGCAGAATGTGGGGAGGTCCGATTTTCCGGGGGGAGACAGCAAACTTCTGAAGGAAAGTATCCTGAAACTTTCTAAGCTCGAGGTTGACTACTTCATGCCGGGCCACATCGGGATATTGAAGGGAAACGCAAGCGTCAAGGACAACTTCCGTTTCGTTATAGAGCGGGTGTTTCCCTATCTTTAGATAATCGGACGTTTTGCGGGATCTCGCAGTGCTCCCTCGTGCGGATGCCGCGAGCGGAGCAGGAAAATCAGAGGTAATAGAAGCTACCGGTACGCCTGAAAATCATCGATGCACGCAGCAGTAGAAATTAACAATTATCATTCCAAATCAATAGATTAAATCGTAAGAAATTCCTTGACAGGTTATTTTTAATAGTATTGTGTTTATCAGTAGATCGAACCGAATAGCGAGCGCATAAAACAAAATATTCCTTAATCCCGATAATCGGGATAAGTGCGTTAACGAAATTATTTTCTGCCAGAAAACACAGAAAATAAATTCTAACTTACCAAACAGTTAGAGATTCCCCGCAACTGTCGGAGTTATAGGGATTGCGGGGAGCTTTAATCAGCCTGACCGACATAAACATGACGTATAGTCCAACGATATAATTTTTTTACTAAAGGGAATGATATGGCCCATAGATATTTATGTGAGGATTTGATTGAGCGAAAAGAAAAGGCGCTCAGAATGGGTGGTGAAAAACAGGTTAAACGACAGCACGAAGCGGGCAAATTAACGGCAAGGGAACGCGTCGAAAGACTGCTGGATCCGGACTCCTTTATCGAACTCGGTATCCTCGCCTGTTCCGATATGCCGGGAATGGAAGAGAGTACACCGGCAGACGGAATCATCACGGGATATGGACGTATCAAGGGACGGCAGATTGGAATAATTGCCAATGATTTTACCGTGCTCGCATCGACGAATGCCCGAATCTATACAAGAAAAGCCCATAAACTGAGAAGCGAATCGGCCAAACGGGGATTTCCCCTTGTATGGCTGGGTGAATCCGGCGGCGGGAGAGTTCCCGATATTCAAGGTGCGACAGGAATTGTCTCGCTTATTCCCGGCGATAACGAATCAGTCTTCTCACAATACAGCCATATCAGCACAACGCCGTGGGTCACGGCAATCATGGGTCAATCTACGGGCGTTCCCACCTGGCAGGCCTGTGCTTCTGATTTTGTGGTGCAGGTTAAGGGGAGTACCCTTGCCGTGGCGGGTGCCCGGGCATTGCAGAAGGCTATA
>JAFGBH010000050.1 GCA_016933215.1 Deltaproteobacteria bacterium
ATAAGTGAGTTAACAAATTTATTTTCTGCCGGAAAACACAGAAAACAAATCCTAACTTACTAAACAATCGGAGATTCCCCGCAACTGTCGGAGCAAAAGTGGAGATCCCGCTTATACGGGATTGCGGGGAGCTTCAATTGCAACTTTCATAAAGAGACGGGACAACGTGAGACAGAACGAAGGTCTAAGGGCAGATGAAGCAGGATGATTAATCTGTAAATCTGGTAACTTCAGATCGTTTCCTATGAAGAAGATGTTCAATCTTTGTATAGTGTTTCATAATAAATTTGTAATTATGACATGTCAATATGAAAATTGCTCGGATAAATGCTCTTTTTCAAGGCCGCACTTGGAATACTTACTATAAAGCAAAACTCTGACACGGAGAGGCATAGCGTTGATGTATTAAAAGTTGACAACGGGGCTCAGCTCTTCCATCGGGTAGATTTGTCCCTGCTTTGGCGGCATGGAGTTGTAAACCCAGTCAATATCAATGGTCCCGAGCTTAACACCATTATATCGCTCGAATCCCCGGAAGATTCCCCGTGTCAGGATATCTTCCATGTCCAGGGTGAGAGCAAAAACAACCACGCTCTTTCCATTTTCTAAAGACGAAAGCTCGTCTTTGTAAGCATAAGGCGAGAAGGCAAGCCGTCGGCTGTCGGATGCCTGGCCCTGGATAAGAGGAATAATTACTGGAAATCCGTCATCATCGATATAGGACAGGAACTTGAGGCTGTCGAGCCTGTTAAAGACCTTATATGCCCAGGGTTTTAAAATAGGATCAGGTAGGTTTGTTTTTGCCCTCGATCTGGAAGCCATGGTAAAAAGCGAAGACATGACTATTTTAGCGAGGGGGAGTTTTTCCCTCCCGTAAGTTTCGACGAGATCCATATAATAGACGGTGTGTATACCGCAGTAGCAATTGTAGCGGAACATAGGCTTTTTGTTAAACATCTCGTAATCTTCACCTTCTCTTGCCTTGTGTGTATAGATAGCCTTTCCCCTCCAGAGGTTTTTGTCCATGGTCATGATAAGAAAGGCGGTGTTGGGATTGCTCATGACGTTTTTTTTGCTCATGCCCTCGGTAAACTGTCCCCATATCAGTTGTTTTGTGCCTTTGGCCTGCAGTGCCGTAATGAGGGTAAGATGCGGAAGTCCTTCGGGGTTGATTGTAGAGATAAGGCCCACTTTCGCCTCAGGTTCAAACTCCTTCAAATCCGACCTGTCAAACGCTTTTTTCTTGTCCACGAAAAGCCCTCCCTTACATAGTTAGATTGCAGCGCTGCGATTATCCGAAATTTCTGAATCTGAGTTTCTGCCTTCGTTTATTGTATCGTTCTTTTCAACCTGTGTCGGTCCTGACCAGGAGACGATATCCGGGTCAACGCCCGATGCTCTGGCAAACTTGACCAACTCTTCCATGCGATTCTTTGTTAAAAGGGGACTCTCTTTGAAGGTCCAATCGAGGCCGAGTCGCAGATACTTGTCTCTGCAGAGATTATTGAACGAACAGAGCTCCCAACGTGCAACCCCGCCGCCGAGATGAGTCGCGATGAATGTGCCGATCCCGGTGATATTTTCTTCTCTTTCCGTAGCGCCGGGGATGATCGGTGTCCTAACCCAGAGCGCTCCGGGAGTATCATGTGTCTTCATGTAGTTATAGATGTGGATCAGATTATTGAAAATCAATTCATTGGATTGGCCCGTAAAGACATTATGTTTTGCGGGGTCTATCTCTTTAACGTCATAGAGTACCATATCTGAATAGGGGAGTACCTTATCGAGGACCTTCTCGGAATAGAAACCGCACGTATCGAGGGCCGTATGTATGCCCATTTCTTTCAGTCTTTGAAAGAAGAGAGCCACAAAATTGGCCTGAACGACCGGTTCACCGCCCGATGCGGTTATGCCGCCGCCCGACTTTTCAAAATAGACGCGGTCTTTCTCTACCTCTCTTACAAGATCATCGAGCCCCCATATCGTTCCGAGAAGCTCCATCGCCGTTGACGGACAGGCTTCACTGCAGACGCCGCAGTTCGTGCAGAGTTTCCTATTGACCTGCATTCCATCTTCTGTAAGGGAGAGGGCATTTTCGGGACAGACTTCAATGCAGGTTCTACACCCGATACACCGTGATTCCATCCACTGGATCTGGGGGACTATCGTGATGCTCTCGGGGTTCTGGCACCAGCTGCATTTCAGCGAACAGCCCTTAAAAAAGACGGTCGTTCGTATCCCCGGACCATCTTCCGTTGACAGTCTCTGAATCTGCAGTATGGTTGATCTCTCTTTCGAATCGATGACTCAATTCTCCTTCGCAACGATTATTTGAATATCCCCGCAACGAGTTGCGGGGAATCTCCGATTGTTTAGTAAGTTAGGATTTGTTTTCTGTGTTTTCTGGCAGAAAATAAATTCGTTAACTCACTTATCCCGATTGTCGGGATTAAGGAAAATGTTTTTTTATATTCGCTCGCTAACCCCGCCGCAAGCAGCGGGGAATGCGCTCGCTGTTCAATTCAATAATTATTGTGGATCTCGCGGGCTATTATCTCATCCTGAAGTTCTCGCCCGATACCGGTAAAGTATGCATTGTACCCCGTTATTCGGACCAGAAGGGTACGGTATTCATCGGGATGCTCCTGGGCATCTTTTAGCATATCTGCATTTACCATGTTTATCTGAAGTGAGGTTCCGCTGTTTTCCGTATAGCCTTGCAGAAAGGCCTTGAATTTTTCCCTGTGCTCGGGGTCACGAAGAAGAGACGGATTCAGCGTAATGGTATGACTGGCGCCATTTGGAAGACTGTTCAAATAATCACCCCAGTCACCATTTCCATCGGTTGCTTTAGCTCCCAGCGCCTTTCCAACGGAGTTTATATTGGCCGTCGGACCGTTTATATCGGCACCATTTGACGGACAGATTGCGTTTGATAAGAATTGTCCCTTTGGCCTCCCATCGGCACTGGCGGCCATGATGTATCCATCACCGACCCAGTAGTTCCAGCTTAGCATTCCGGGACGGAACTGACGGTTTGTTGATCTGGTCCTGTGCTTCCATGCTTCGTCACTCCAGAGATCCATAACCTTCTTGGCCATTTCATCCGCTTCATCATCATCTCTTCCATACTTGGGTGCACGAAATTTCGCCTTGGCCTGCAAAATATCATGTCCTTCCCAGTTGTCTTTTAAGGCATCGACAAGCTTCTCCATGGTGCATTCCTTCCGGTCATAGACAAGATATTAGATGGCAAGAAGGGAATCGACGGTGGTTGCAAAGGTGACGCCTTCAAGAGTGGTAAAGCTAAGCTCTGCACCGCCCTGGGTTATATCAATTGCCTTCTCGGCGCATCCCTTGACCAGACAGGAGAGATAGGGGGTGGGACAAAACTCTGCCCTGATGGATTCCGAGGCCTCATAAGTATTGACGCATTTTTCAACTATGTATCGTGTGTGTTCTTCGTAGGCCTTCCAGAACTCTTCCCATGTTTTGAGTTTACCTGCATCCCCTGTTTTTGGTCCGTCCTGCCGTATCTTATCCCTTTTCCCCGTAATCGGATCGATAAACTCGATCATATCCTTACCACCGGTGAGAGTCAGTTCTACCGCCTTAAGGAGGTTAAGGTTGTTGTCGACTGTGCCTGATCTGTCATTTCCTGCCATGGTGTTTTCGAGGCATCCTACCGGCGCATAATCATAGACATTCTCTTCATTGATAAGATCGGCGCAGCCGGCCCTTTTTGCTTCACGCATCATCCCTGCCATAGACCTCTCGTCGAAGTTAAGGAGGAAAGGGGAACCCTGAGAGGAGGAAATCATATCAACGACTTTATCGAGAAGGTCGTCGGGAGAGTTTCTGTGCAACCTCACGTTGGGTTTCGGCTCGAGAATGGGCGACATCTCATCAATGACCTCGAGCATTGTGTAGGTGAGGTCATTTGTCATGTCCTTATCATCCTTTCCGATGCCGGAGAGGGTAATAAGCTGACCATATCCTGAAGTAATACCGTTATTGCCGACTTGTATCATGGCATCATAGACGGTGTTGGCATGCACCCAGAAACACTTCAGTATTTCTTTTCCGAACTCTCTCGACATACCTTTTGAGAGAGAATATTCCCAATAGGGAAGCAGATACTGATCAATTCTGCCGAAGGATACCCCCGGGCCCGGGTAGTTTTCGTCACTCATAATCAGCATGTGAGTAAGCCATAACGTCTGCACTGCCTCCCAGAAGGTTTCCGCAGGTTCCCAGGGAACCTTCTTCAGGTTTTCGGCTATCTGGATAAGTTCGTCTTTCCTCTCAGAATCGTTCTCTTTCGCCGCGAGTCGTGTTGAGAGATGTACATACTTCTCTGCCAGGTCTCTCGGAATCGTTGCGGCTCTCATCATGGCACGTAACTGACCACCCTTTGGACCCTTCTGTTCTTTTGGCGAAAGAAGGTTATATCGGGCCTCCAGGTCTGCATGTATCCCCCTCCAGCCGATTTTCAGCGCATTTTCGTATCCGGGGATGACATGGCCACTCGTAGCGCCAGAGTTTCCGTATCCGTGGTCATGAAACCATTTCATCTTTGCCCGGGCACCCTTTTTTCCATAAATAAGCCTGTCTCTCTTTTTTGCCTCCTCTTCGGTCCAGCACATGGATGTCTGTATATTGAATCTCGCACCTGCAATGAGATCACCAGGAAGAATTTCCTGAGGAACATAGTTGATCAAGACCTCCTTTAAGAACCATGCCTTTCTCTCGGGGAGACTCCAGGACCAGAAAGCCTTATCCAGTTCGACCGTGCGGGCAGCCTGATAAATTGATGACCTGAAGGTCTGCATAAAGGGATACACCTCCGGCACGATGTAAAAGGTCATTTCGTCAAAGAGTATGTCCCAGGGTGTGCCCGTCGTCCAGGCAGTGTAATCGTTATTCCATACCCTTTCTGATCCCTTGAAATAGTAGTCTCTCAGCCATGTAATCCTGGGAGAAAGGTCTTTGGGCTCTTTGAGTTTTGGTTGAAAGCTTTCTGCTTTATTTAGTTCCATGACACACTCCTTTAAAAATAAAGAGTTTTTTAGAAACAATGACTATGCCTTGCCAACAGCGGTGTGCCACCTTTCCAAGACCGCTTTTCGCTCATCATCGTCAATCTCAGGTTCAAAGCTCCGGTATTCGTTCCCCATGCCGGTTATTTCGCTGGTGTTTTTTATGATTCCTGCGCCTATTCCCGCAAGAAATGCAGCACCCAATGCGGTTGCTTCTACCATTTCGGGTCGTACAATTGTGCATCCCAGAAGATCTGCCTGCATCTGCATCAGGAGGTTATTGTTACTGGCTCCTCCGTCCACCTTGAGACGTAACAGTTTCCGTTTGCTGTCAGATTCCATGGCATAGAGTATTTCGACATTTTGCAGCGCAATTCCTTCCAGCACGGCCCTTGCGAGATGGGCACGATTTGTGCCACGCGTCAGACCGGAAATTAATCCCCTGGCATCTGACCTCCAGTGTGGGGCTCCCAGTCCAACGAATGCGGGTACCATAGTGACACCGCCTGTATCGGGAACCCGGCTCGCCAGTTCTTCGATATCGGCAGCATTTTCTATGATATTCAAACCGTCACGGAGCCATTGAACAGCCGCGCCGGCTATAAACGTTGACCCTTCCAGGGCATAGGTGGTTCCGCCGTTCAGTTTCCATGCTACCGTGGTAAGAAGCTTGTTGTTGCTGAACACAGGTTCGCTGCCCGTGTTCATGAGAAGAAAGGATCCCGTGCCATAAGTGCACTTGGCCTCACCCGGTTGAAAACAGGACTGACCGAAAAGCGCCGCCTGCTGATCGCCGGCGATGCCGCATATAGGAATGCCGTCGGGAATGCCGGGTACGTCTGTGGTATGACCGAAAATTTCGGTAGACCCTTTTATTTCGGGCAAAACATTCATGGGGACTTCGAGAATGCTGCAGAGATCTTCATTCCAGGAAAGACTTTCTATGTCCATCAAAAGCGTTCGTGAAGCGTTCGAGACATCCGTTACGTGCGCTTTCCCACCCGATAACTTCCAGACAAGAAAAGCGTCTATTGTTCCCGATGCCACCTTTCCTTTGGATGCTTCCTCACGAAGGTCCGGTACATTTCTGAAATACCAGGTCAGCTTTGTACCGCTGAAATAGGGATCGAGAAGAAGTCCTGTCTTTTTCCGAAACATGTCTTCATGGCATTGATCCTTTAGATACTCACAGATATCGGCCGTACGGCGGCACTGCCAGACAATAGCGTTATAATACGGTTTTCCGGTTTCCCGGTTCCAGACTACCGTTGTTTCTCTCTGATTGGTAATGCCGATTGCCCTGATGTGCGAAGGATCGGCGCCGCTCTTTGTAAGGGCAGCATCAAGAGATGCAAGGACTGATTTCCAGATGTCCTCGGGATTGTGCTCAACACAGCCCGGCGTTGGATAAATCTGGCAAAATTCCTGATAGCCCCTGGAAACAACCTTAAACTGAGAATCGAACAGTACCACCGTGGTACCTGTTGTACCCTGATCTATCGCTAAAATCATATATGGCATAACCGTATGGATCCTCCGTGTCTCATAGAGAAGTATCTTTAGCTATTACTCTTCTGGTAATCACAGGTTTAGCTTTTTTATTTGATCTCCTCGATGCCGAGAGGGTACTTTGAAGCTTCTCACAGCAGTCCTTCTTGATAGACGATGAGGTTCTCGTAACGAAAACCGATATCATCTGAACTGATCGGCAAGCTCATTTCCCGCTTTATGCGACGGGGGTCGCGAGCGAATAAAAAATACATTTTTCCTTAACATTTGGAGATTCCCGCAACAAGCTGCAGGAACTCAAATTCAAAAAAGATCGATTATTTTTCCATGAAAAAATTATAATAGCAAGCAAATTACCCTTATTTCAAGAGGCAGTTCTTTCTTGACACCGGCATCGCATCAACTATACACTTCATGTCGTGCTGCGCTATCCCCACTGTTTTATATAAAAGAACTACATTTACAGGGTTTTTCAAGGAGGCAATCTATGAAGGTAAGCAGTGTTACCGAAATGAGAGAGTTGGATAGAACGGCCATTGAAAATTACGGCATAGAAGACAAACTCCTTATGGAAAATGCCGGTAATGCAACCTATTTTGTGATCCTCCAGGAATTTGGCATAGAGGGAAAACGCTTCCTCGTCTTCTGCGGTATTGGAAACAACGGAGGAGACGGATTTGTCATTGCCAGAAAGATTCATTCAGCGGGTGGTGAAGTGACCATCTTCATAATAGGAGACAGGGGGAAATTTGATGGTTCGGCAAAAATGAACCTTGATATCGTATCATGTCTCCCCATCGAGGTGAGGCAGATTGATGATCCGGCATCAGTGCGAGAAGAGGTGTTCCGTTGTGACTGTATTGTCGATGCCATCTTCGGTACCGGTCTTGCCCGTAATGTCGAAGGAATTTATAGCGATATTATAGAGATTATAAATGAATCAGGGAAAACGGTGTTCAGTGTCGATATACCCTCGGGCGTAAATGGTGATACGGGGAAGGTCATGGGTATCGCTGTCCGTGCAGACTGCACCGTCACCTTTGGCCTTCCGAAGCGGGGCAATATATTGTATCCCGGATACGATTGTTGTGGCGAGCTTTACGTAACCCATATCTCCTTTCCGCCAGAGCATTACGACCGGGATTCAATTAAAGTGGAAATCAATGAACCCCCTCCGCTTCCTTTACGAGATAACGATGCCCATAAGGGCGATTTCGGCGAAGCCCTCTTTATAGCGGGGGCGTCCGGCTATTTCGGTGCGCCCTATTTCGCCGCCCTTTCATTTTTAAAGGCGGGGGGAGGGTACTCCCGTCTTGCGGCGCCATCGTCAATAACACCCTTTATTGCAATGAAAGGGAGTGAAATCGTCTTTATTCCGCAGCGGGAGACCGGATCGGGGGGCATTGCCCGTGAAAACAAAGATGCACTCATTGAACTCTCGGAAAAGATGGATATCGTCGTCATCGGTCCCGGCCTCTCCCTCGATGAAGAAACCGGGAAGCTGGCTTGTCAGTTAGCAGCGGAAATAGAAAAACCGCTTCTTATAGACGGAGACGGCATCACCGCACTCTGTAAGGATCTCGATATCATACGAAAAAGGAAATCTCCCACGATTCTCACCCCCCATCTCGGTGAGATGTCGAAGATGACCGGTCGTGCGGTCCCTGAAATAAATAATGATAAAATCTCTGCCCTTCAGGCTGCATCAGGGGGTCTTAATGCCATAATCGTTTTGAAAGGGGCACACTCCCTCATTGGGTTTCCCGATAAACGGGTTCTGATAAACATGACGGGAAATTCAGGAATGGCGACGGCCGGTTCAGGTGATGTCCTGACGGGGACGATTGCCGCCATGTTCGGTCTGGGGCTTTCCATTGAAGACGCCGTTGCGAAGGGGGTCTTTATCCACGGATTGAGCGGCGATCTTGCGGCCCGTGACCTCGGGGAGGACGGAATCACCGCACAGGACATCCTCGATTTTCTTCCCCAGGCGGTACATTATGATCGCGAAGAGCTGTATGACGATGAGGAAACGGCTGGAAGTTACAGTGTCTTGAAGGTATGAGATGGTGGACAAGTTGACGGTTTGCAAACTATGGATAAGCAAGAGAGGCCAGATATGAAAAAGAAAACAAAGGACACCCTGGATAAATTGACAATAACGATAATTGCCGAGGATTCTGTCATGTACGAAAGTCCCTATCTGGGACAACACGGAATATCACTCCTTCTTGCAGCCGAACGGAAGGGATTGATACAAAATATATTGGTCGATGTGGGTCAAAATCCCGAGGCGCTTCTTGGAAATATGGAAAAGATGCAGATTTCTCCCGCCTCGATTGACATGATTGTTCTCACACACTGTCACTACGATCATACCCAGGGGCTTGCAAGGATCCTCAAGGAGATCGGCAAGAGAGCTGTGCCCGTTATTGCACATCCCGATATCTTCCGTCTTAACTTTGTGACAGAACCATCCCTGAGACATGTCGGTGTGATGGATGGTGACAAGAGGGAGGATATCGAGGAAGCTGGGGGCCTCCTGTATTTGACGAAAGATTCGATGAAAGCAATGCCGGGACTCATTACAACGGGCGAGGTAGAAAGGGTCACGGACTTCGAGGAAGTTGGCATGTCGCTTTTCACGATAGAAAACGGTCACTATACTAAGGACGCAATGCTCGACGATATTTCCGTAATCGCGAATATTGAAGATAAAGGGATTGTAATAGTTACGGGATGCAGCCATGCCGGTATCGTCAATATATGCCTGCAGTCAATGGAGTTGACGGGGACAAAGAAGATACATGGAATTGTCGGGGGTTTTCACCTTGTGGAGGCGTCCGATTCAAGGATTACAGAAACTTCTCAGGAACTGAGGAAACTCGACCCCGATTGGATATATCCGGGGCATTGTACAGGTTTTAAAGCACAGGCCGAATTGTACAGGATCTTCAAAGAGCGTTTTTCACCATTACAGACGGGTATGGTGATTGAGGTGTAAGTACTTTTAGAATAGGGAGGTGAGACATGGGTAACGGGAAGAAGCATCTGAGAAAAGAACTTGGGATACTGGATGTGACTGCGATTACTGCAGGGATCGTCATTGGTGCAGGCGTTTTCGTGATAACCGGAATTGCGGCAAAATATGCGGGTGCCCTGACATGGGTATCCTATGCCATCGGTGCCGTACCAGTGATACTCGTGGGGATAAGTACGGTAATGCTGAACCTCATGTATCCTGTCGAGGGTGGGGAGAGTTATGTCTATCCCACACGGATTGTGTCAAAATATGTGGGGTTTCTATCGGGGTGGGCCATGTGGCTGGCACTGGTCGGGCCCGTTGCAATTACGGCGAAGGCGTTTATCCTCTACTGGAATGCGCTCCCGAACCTTGATCTGAAATTCAATGTTATAATAGGGGGTGTCGTTGTTACGATCATATTCTTTATTATAAACTGGGTTGGGATTAAGACCGTTTCAATCATACAAAATATACTCTTTTTGTTCATGGTTGCCGGTATCGCCATCTATATACTACTCGGGCTTCCCCACATGAATCCGGAATATATAGCGATGGGATCGCCTCTCGGATTAAAAGGTGTCTGGAAGGGGGCATCACTCCTCATCTTTGCCTATGCGGGTCTTACTCTTGCGGCCGACCTGGGTGAGGAGGCCAAGGATCCGGCGAGGACGATTACCTGGGGTATCATTCTCGGCATATCGATACCGACCGTACTCTATGTCGTATCGGCCTTTGTATCGACGGCCGTATTACCGTGGGAGGAGTTTGCGGGAGCTGAAGCACCCTTCGCCGCTGTTGCGGCTAAATATATGGGTACCTTCGGTGTGACTTTCATTATTCTGGTCGCCTTTGCCGCGATTCTTTCGTCCCATAATGCCGAACAGACGGTGGGTACCAGGATTCTCTTTGGGACATCGCGTGACAAGTTACTTCCGAAGCCACTCATGGCCATCAATAAATTCGGGGTTCCGAGCAATTCACTCATTCTTACCGCAGGTATGACGATATTTTTGATAATCTCGGGTACGATACAGCTGGTGGCGGAAGTTGTGGTCTTTATGTTTCTGTTTAACTGGATTATAACCCACGTCGGAGTCATTATGGCCCCGAGGACGCAACCGGATCTCTATGAAAAAGCGCCACTGAAGCTGAATGGCTGGAAGGCTGTTATCCCCTGGTTCGGTATTATTGTTTCCGTAGGTCTTTTGATCACGCAGGGACCGAAGGCACTTCTCTATTCCCTCGTATGGCTTGCAATCGGAAGTGTGTTCTATATTGTGGGATATAAATCGAAGAAAGAAGAGATCGACAAGCTGATGTCGGAGTGGCCGAGAGACAGATACCTGGATGAATAGACGTTTCTTTTTTTCTGATTGAGTAGTAAGCAAGAGAAGGGTCGCCCGTATCAAAGCGGGCGGCCTGTTTCATTTCACCTAATATTGACGTTTGCCCTTTTGATTCTGATTTGCTAAGAGTAACTACCTTTTATTCCTTTATGGCAGGTGTCAGCATGGGGTATCCGGAGTCCTGCGATCTTTGTGTGAGAGAGAGGATCAATGACGATCTTTTTCAGGGAGATTTGCGACTGGACATCAACCCTTTTGTCGGAGTCGCACCGACGATAATGATCGCCGGTCTGAACCCCACCACGTCGACAGACTATCTCGTACACCATGCCTTTGCACTGAAAAACCCGGAACTCCCCCTTTACGACTACATTGTTCACGATATACTAAATGCCGCAGGTTTGAGATTGGATGATATCTATGCAACCAATCTTGTCAAATGCACATTTCCCGCGTATCGGCAACCGAGAGAGATCTGTCGTCAGCAATACGGAAGGGCAGACGACGATACGGTGGGAAATTTTCTGACGCCTTTTTTCAAACGCTGCAGTCGCTATCTGGGGGAGGAAATAAGAGAGATACAACCATCCATAATTATCTGTTTTGGACAGATTGCCCACAACCTGATGAGTGAGAACTATGCTCTCGGTTCACAGGGTCTGGAAAGACGGATGGAAGACGTCTTTGGAATGTCCTGCAACATCATGATCGAGGAACGAGATGTTACCTATATCCCCTGCATTTATAAGGCGGAAGCAGAAACAGCATATTTTCACGATCGTTTCCCTCTATTTATTGAATGTCTGAAGGATGAGGCGATATCCGCCGGTATCATTACATAAAAATATACAGGAGAGGCATAATGGCAATAGCAAAAAAGATTGAAGGTTTCATATCGCAGTCTTCGTGGATACGAAAGATGTTCGAGGATGGTATCAGGCTTAAAAAAGAGTATGGTGAAGAAAATGTCTTCGACTTCAGTCTCGGAAATCCCAATGTCAGTCCCCCCGAGCGGTTCAGTGAATTGATTCAAGAAGTAGCGGCCGATGAGAGCCCCGGTGTCCATGCCTATATGCCCAATGCAGGGAACCCCGAGGCCCGTGGAGCGATTGCAGCCTATTTGAGCAGTGAATATTCGGTCAGTCTTTCGGCGGAAAATATCATCATGAGCTGCGGGGCAGGCGGTGCCCTCAACGTTGCTCTGAAGACCCTTCTGAATCCCGGTGATGAGGTGCTCATACCATCTCCATTCTTCGTCGAATACCGATTCTATGTGGACAATTGCGGGGGGGTAACAACGCTTGTTGAGACAAAGGATGATTTTTCCCTCGATCTCGAGGCGATCGAAAGCGCCATCTCGGAAAAAACAAAGGTTCTTCTCATCAATTCACCCAACAATCCAACGGGAAAGGTCTATGATGAGAAATCGGTAACGGCTCTTTCTGAAATCCTTGAGAGAAAAAGCATCGAGATTGGGCGAGAGATTTATCTCATATCAGACGAACCCTATAGGGATATTGTCTTTGACGGCGTAAAGGTACCGAGTGTCCTTCAGAGTTACAGGCACAGTATCATCGCCACATCATATTCGAAGAGTATATCAATACCGGGAGAACGTATCGGTTTTCTGGCGATCAACCCTGAGATTGCCGATTGTGAGTTATTGACGGGAGGGATGATCCTCTGTACGAGGATTCTCGGGTTTGTTAATGCGCCAGCCTTCATGCAGAGAGTGATAGGAAAGATGCAGGGGATTCTGGTTGATATTGATGATTATAAGAGAAAGCGGGATCTTCTCTGTGACGGCCTTTCCTCGGCGGGGTACCGGTTTGCAAAACCGGAAGGCGCCTTTTATCTCTTCCCCCGCTCACCAATAGATGACGATATCGAATTTGTGAAGGCCCTGCAGAAAAAGAATATCCTCACGGTGCCAGGGAGCGGATTCGGGAGATCAGGCCATTTCAGAATTGCCTATTGTGTCGACGATGTAACGATTATCAATGCTATGGAGGGGTTTAGAGACACCTTAAATGCCTTAATCTGACAATACGTTAGTTAATAGAATTAAAGTATTACATGGAGGATATTACGTGGAGGATCATCGCCCCTGGGGGTATTACGTTGTTCTTGCCGACGAAGAGGATCATAAAGTAAAACGGATCATTCTCTATCCGAAAAAGCGTTTCAGCTTACAGCGACACAAAAGGAGGGATGAACACTGGTACCTGATAGGTGGTGCGGCAGTTGCAACGATTGGTAAACAGGAAGTCGCTTTGCGGGTTGGAGAACATTTAGATATACCAAGGGGAACATTTCATCGCCTTGAAAATTTAGGGAATGACGACGTGGTCTTCATCGAGGTCCAGACGGGTGACTATTTCGGTGAGGATGATATCGAGCGTATTGAGGACGATTTCGGTCGTGTTTAGAATTTAAAATTTAGCGTAGGCTATGAAAATTTATTATAGAGAGGAGTTGTTGGAATGTCTAAAATAGAGCTTGCAATTGATGATACTGTGGCTGTTGTGACAATGAGCAGTGGTGAAAACCGGCTGAACCTTGAATTTCTGTCAGAATTTCTTCAGGTGTTGGACGACATTGAAAATACGACGGATGCGAAAGTCCTGGTGGTGAAATCGGCCCATGAAAAGATATTCAGCAACGGAATCGATCTTGAGTGGCTGGTACCTATATTGAATGCAAACGATAGGGAGACCGCAAAAGAGTTTATTCAGAAATTGATGGAACTCTATAAGAGAATCCTGATGTATCCCATGCCGACCATCGCCGCGATTAACGGCCATGCCTTTGCAGGCGGTGCCATCATGACCTGCTATTTTGATTATCGCTTTATGCGATCCGATAGGGGCTTTTTGTGTTTTCCCGAAGTGGATCTGGGGATTCCCTTCCTGCCCGGCATGATAAAGGCCATGAAAAAGGCGATACCCCTCTATAAACTGGAAGAGATGGTGTACGAGGGGAAACGTATGACGGCTGAGGAATGCGAGACGCATAATATCGTAAAGAAGGCATGTCATATCGATACACTGATGGATGAGGTCATGGAATTTGCCAGGACCTTGAACAAGCGTCGTGAGGTCATTATCGAGTTAAAAAAGGAGATGAATAAGGAAATACTCTGCGCCCTCGATGTGGAAGATAAGCCCATTATCGAATCGGCCAGGTTTTATGTGTGATCGATAGTACCTGTCGTAAATAAAAATTTCATCCGACCGGGTACATACCGATACTCACTTTTTACAGTCTCATGAGAATGATCGCGAATGCGGTGAGTACAATAGCGAGAACTCTCAGAGCGCTCAGCTTTTCCCTGTAGAAGAGAAAGGCGAGAATTATCGATATTACGAAATACATACCCGTCACCGGTATGATAATGGAAAGAGGTCCCGAAGAGAGGGCCCTCAGCAGGAAATAAAACCCTCCAAAATTTACAAGTCCGATAAAAAACCCTATTATCAGCGCTTCAGTATGATTAGCCCCAACAGAACCCAGCTTCTTTCTGAGGCAAAGGGAGACGACCATACTCATTGCATAGGAAATGGCCATAAAGGCAAGGAGGTTTACCTCCAGGGCGGCAAATTTGCTCGAGATTGCTGCGATGGCTCCGGAAAAAAGGGCGACAATGACGAGCAGCATCGCCCGTCTCGGGCTCTTCGTCGAAGATCTGTTTCCATCATCCAGTCTTGTCAATAGAAGGATGACGGTTATGGCAATGATGATGCCCGTTATCTGAAAGACCGACAATCTATCTCCGAAATACCAGATAGAGAATATGACGACAATTGCTGTATTGAGCCGAATGAGAGGGTAGGCGACACTCGTGGAGATATATTTGAGTGCCTCGATTGTCGCTATGGTTCCCGATACAAAAGAGAGGCTATTGATAAGAGAGATAAGGAGTAAGAATCTCAGATTGTGGACACTCTGGCCGAGGGCGCAGAAGGAAAGGGTGCTGAAGATGGTAACCGTTCCCATGAAGGCAAAGGTGGTCCAGGCGGTATTGCAATTTCTCTCGGCTGAAACCTTATAAAGAAATCGCTGAATACCGAAAAGCAAAAGGGCCATGAGTGTCAGTAGGAACCAGTTCTGCATGCACGTAGTTGTAATGAAAATCGCGTACTATTTCCATGACAAAATCCATATTTCCCTTGCAGGGGACCTTATACGGATTGACCTATCGAATAGCGGCATAAAAAGGTAACGCGATTTTATCAGAATTCGAAAGGAATCAAATCTCTTCAAACCTGTTGAGGTCGATATTTTTGCGCACCTTTTCGGGATTGAAGATGCGCCCGTTCATCACGATATAGACTCCAGGTTTCAAGACCTGAACTGCTGCTATGGCACAGCCTATATTAAAGACAGCGTCACTTGACCTGAAACGGGCCGGTTCCATCGAACCGGTGAGAACGATCGTCTTGTTTTCTATCACTTTTAACTTTTTAGCCGTTTCTATCATCGTATCAGTTCCATGGGTTACGACAATGAACCGGTTTTGATCGGCGGATATTTTTTCCAAAAGGGAGCCTCGATCTTCCTCGGTCATATCGAGGCTGTCCTTGCCGATTATTAATTCAATTTCGTATTCGAATGTAATATTCGAGTTTCTCAATATTTCTTCAAGAAGGGACTCGCCCACCTCGTAGGTACTCTTTTTGTCGAAGTAAACCTTATCGATCGTTCCGCCTGCGGCGTAAAATTTAATTTTCATGGTGTGTCCTCTGGAGATCGGGTTTCATCGTTTAATATTATCCATGATAGTCGTATAGTGCATAATCGGACATTCAATTCGATGTAAACCCGTTATTAGACAAAATCCCGGGAAAAAGCAATCCAAAATGGAGAAGGAGTATTTATTATATCAGGGTGTTGCGGGAAGTAGTCTTAAGATGTGACCATACTGTTTTTCAATGTTTTCCTCTTTAAAAGGGAAGGGATGATAGGAGCCCTCGAGCCACGCATCAATACCATCATCATAATGGGGGCTTGTGGGATTACCCGATTGACCGGAGCTGTTGACGGCAAAGAATGGTTCATCACGGCTGAAATCGGCAATTATACGCATCTCGGGAATAAGCCAGGTGTCAAAGTCCTGCGCAACATGGTAGCCGGAAACATTAAGGGTCGTGTAGTCACCGGATGCGGGGTAGGGACCCCGGTTAAAATAGGGTGAAAGAAGATACATTCCAAGCCGTTCCAGAGGTCCCATATATTGAGCCATCTTGGTGGCTTCGGTCGCCCAGTAGTAGGTGTGCAGCTTTCCCCATTCCCAGTCGAATCTGTCATTTCCGAGTTTGTCCTCGATATGATCAATTGCATCGGCCAACGATTGTGCAATGATGAATGCCTTTGTCTCACTGGCCGGAGTGTTCACGTTATTCCAGAAGGGACTTTCGTTACCCCTCACGGTGAGGTGATCAAACTGGGCGCAGTAACCGATGTTCCCGTTATCGAGAAATGACAACCAGCTCAAAGTATCTTCGGGACCAAGTTCATCAAAAAAGGTGTTGTACGTTGCGGTATGAAGCAAAACACCGATAATTATTGCATTACGGGAGCCTGAGGACATATTTCCGTCACATCTTCGGAGCATTTCTATTGCCTCAAAGGCATTCTTTTTTCGCCTCTCATCTGTCCAGGTTTCTATTTCCTCAGTAATGGACTGAAAAAAGGTGCCCTCAAGAAGTGCTTTCTTCAGCTTCGGGACATAGAGGGATAGGGTGTCGAGCTGCATCCTCATACTGTCTTCGAGGGTGTGTTTGTCTGAAGACATTCCGAGTTGTAAAAGGCGCTCGCTCCTTTCGGGCCAGTACCATGACGATGAGAGAATATGGAGTGAGTCGGGAGAAACGGTCCGGTTGTTGGCCGTACCAATGAAACCTTCAGGTGGATTAAACGAAAAAGGATGATGTCCGATGTCGAGATACCCTGTCCAGTCATATTCACCGGTCCATCCCGGAGAGGGCATAAGGCCCCGACCGTTTTTTCGGATCGGAAAACGACCGGTGACCTGCCAGGCGATGTTGTCATGATCGGCGATAACCATATTGAGCGGAATGGCATGGATATTCTTGGAAAGATTCAGGGCTTCTCGAGCGGAGGAGGCCCTTCCAAGTGACAAAAAGGTGTCAATGGATTTATCTTTTTCAAAGGCGGGCCAGCTCAGGGCAATTCCATAGGGCAGATCGACGGCCGACGACTGCATTTCGTTTTTGGGGGAAGCCATAAGGGCATTATTCAAGAGCGGTCCGTGTATGGTTTCGTGAATAATCCTAGTGACCGGCTTTTCTCCCCTTATTACAAATTCTTCCTTTCTCTCCTCTGTCGGTAGCCACTTTTCTTTGTAGAGATAATGAAGTTTTCCGTCAATTAGTTTCAACTTTTCAAGATAGATGTCTTGATTATCGGCCATGACCATTGTCATGCCCCAGGCTATTCGCCCGTTATAGCCGGCAATAATTCCCGGTGCCCCGGGGATTCCTACCCCTGCTGCTTCATATTCGGGGCAGCGAGCGTGAATCATGTGCCACATCGAGGGTATGAAGAGGGGGAGGTGAGTATCGTTGGCAAAGAGAGAGGCCCCATGGGCCGAACGGTCCTTTGAAATTGCCCAGTTATTTGATGCCGCAACACTCAACATGCCTATTTTTAAGAGTGACTGCTGAGACGATGCGAGTTCGCGCAGGGATTCCGATGTTCTTCGAAGGTCAATTCCGGATAGTTTTTCCGCTTCGTCAAAAGGAAGTGTCTCATCGGGATAGATCGGCAAAAGCCAGGCCGTCTTTTCGGCACCGATTGCCTGGATGATGTTAAGGCTATTGACCTCTTCCCTGAGATTAAAAGCTAGACCAAGAGTTACCAGGGTAAAGACTGACACGGAATCAAAGGGTTCCCATCTTTCCGGTTTATACCTTCCTATCTGGATGTCGGGAGGGAGTCTCTCTCTATGATTATCTATATATACGTTCACTCCATCGCTGTAATGTCTGAAAATCTCTTTAACCTGATCTGAACTCGAATCATAAAGAATATGTGCCGCTTCATTAAGATTCAGTGTTCGCATATAGATATCGATTTCCAGCCCCACCGGACCGATCATTTCCGAGATACGCCCCTGAGACATGAGCTTGAATCCGATCATTTGAGAAAGTCTGTCCGAAGCGTGGACGTAACCCATCGCAAATGACAGATCATTTATACTTTTTGCATCGATGAATTCTACTCCCATCGCATCGCTACGAATCGTAACCTGATGGGTTATTCCCTTTATAATTTCGGAACCTTCTTTTTCGGGAAGTGTGTCTTTGAAGTAATAATTAAGCAGAGTGGAGCAACCGCAAAGGAAAATGCTTGCAGGAAGAAGCACTAATATAGATAGCAGTTTTAAACCATTCATTGTTTCGAGTTGTGGAATTTATATGCTATTTTATAGGGACGCTTTACTTGTATTTATAATATGATATTAGAAGGGTTTTAGAAGATAACGTATAGGCTGAATATCCAGCCCACTTTTACGTCTTTTTTGCCGCGATGAATCTCCGAATAAGTTCCCCCGCCAAGATAGTCTTCCCAATAAGTACGGGTTAATTCTTCTAACCTAATACGAGAGGTATCATAGGTCAATTCGACTCCAAGACCTATATCTCTGTGTCTAAAAAACTCGGCACCGATGCCCAAGAAAAATGCGGGGTTGCTGCCGATTGCATAATCACCTGATAGTATATGGTTAATTAGTCCGGCACGGAAATAGGGCGAGATGTTTGCATCAGGATTGAATGTATACCCCGCATTGACGTTCAGGGGGACATCATAATATTTAACATCGCCAAGAGTTGCCATCAAGGGACCAATACCAGCCCCAAACCGTAAACCATTATCAAGCTGAATATATGGTTGAAATGATATGTTGGCGGGTATATATCCGGTGTCATCGCCAGTCCCCTCATTAGTCGAGCTGTCTTCAAGAGAATCATTAACATCTCCGAAACCTGCCACATAACTGAGCCCTATAGGAAATCTCAGGTCTTCCCCTGATGCTGTCCAGGGGCAAATAATTCCCGAGAAAATTATCATGAAAAAGATTCTAAGAAGGTTTCTTTTCATTTATTTATAAAACTATCCTCTTGAAGATATTGGCTGGCAATAAAACTAATGGTCTTAATATAATTATTAGCAAAGCCTTAACACTGCAATTATACTACGGTCAAGATAAAATTGCGCACATTTTCCTGATAATTACGGTGCACTAATATACTATTTCAAATTTGTTAAAAGAGTCTTGGAAAAGCTCCTCGTGATAATCGACCTTTTCAACTCTTGCGAGGCGAGGTCCTTTATGGCACCAGGCTATCATCCTTTGTACGTTGCCTTCGTCTCCTTCAATGACAATTTCCACCCTCCCATCGGACATGTTGCGTACCCAACCTTTCAGTTGGAGCCTCAGGGCCTGGTTCTGAGTTTCCGCCCTGAAAAATACTCCCTGAACACGACCGGAAATGATAAGATGGACCCTCTTGTTCATTATTGAACTGAACAGCGAGCGCATTCCCCGTTGCTTGCAGCGGGGTTAGCGAGCGAATAAAAAATTAAATTTTCCTTAACAGTCGGAGA
>JAFGBH010000051.1 GCA_016933215.1 Deltaproteobacteria bacterium
CCAGAATCAGGACTATTCTTTAACAAAATGTTCAGTAAGATTGAATGAAATGTTCAATTGAAGCGACGATAATAACGGGGACTTACTGTGACGGCGACTCAAAGAGTGTCTTCAGCGAAATATCGATGGAACGGCACTGACGGCACACAATAAATCCCTCTCTGTCGACAAGGATCAGATTGGGCACGCCGACGATATTGTACAACATGGCAACCTTTGCATCCCTGTCGAGAAGCACCCTGTAGGTGATCTTTTGTCTGGTCGCAAAGGCCCTCACCCTTTCCTTCGATTCCTGAATATCTATATTCAGAATTACGAAATCCTTATCTTTATACTGTTCCTTCAGTTCTTTCAGGTAGGGTATTATTGTCCGGCAGTGCACGCACCAGGTTGTGCTGAAGTTAAGGAGTACCACCTTTCCCCTGTAATCGCTGAGTTTTACCTCTTTATCATTCAGATCCTTTAGCGCAAAATCGGGTGCCATCACATCGACACCCTTGTTCAGAAGATAACTGAAATCTTTCTGTGAACAAAGCGAACCGCATGGAAAGATCCAGAGAAACAGCGAGGCCGCTATTACGAGATAAATAAATTTTCTTATTTTCATATTTCTCTCCCCTAAATCCAAAGAAATCCGGCCTTTATTAAGAAATATTCCCCCATAAGAAGGAGAAGGATGCCGAAAACCCTGTTGACTCTCGTCATCCACATCCCTGATTTGGGAATCCCCGCCAGCAGTTTTGCAAAGGTACCGATGATTATGAGGAGTGTTCCAAGGCCTAAGGCGAAGACGAACATGAGCGACATCCCGAGAACGATATGCTGCCCCGCTGCGACGAGACTCAGCAAGACGGCAAGTATAGGCGCTGTACAGGGGCCCACGATGAGTCCAGAAACAGCGCCGACGAAGAAACTCCCGATGATTCCCTTCTTTTCATCCCGCTCTCCGCCCCCGGCAAGAAATCGAGGTACCGGTATGGAAATCATAAAAACACCGAGCATTGAAAGTCCCATGACAATGCATATGTTTGCCACGACCAGGTATACCCAGGGATTTGATTGTATCTGACCGAATAATCTCCCTGTCAATGCGGCAAGGCCGCCCAGAAACGTATAAACGACGGCCATTCCGAGGACATAGACAAGGGAAATAATAAAGCCCTTTCCCTTCGAGCTGCTTCCGTGAGCGCCGATGTATGCAATGGTGATCGGAATAACAGGATACACGCAGGGAGTGAAACTGGTAAGCACACCACCCACATATGCTGCGAGAAAGGCCAGGATTAATGATCCCTGGAGATACACCTCAGGGTTGTTAAAAAAATCACCCATCATAGCAAGTTACTATGACAAAAACGCATGTAAAAGTATACTTTTATTTACGGTGTGAAGAAGTAACGAAGGCCGCATCTGAAGTGCGGCCTTCGTTCGGTTGGAAAAAGTTGTTTCTGCCTATGCGGCGTCTTTTTTCGAGAAGCTCTCTACGAGCTTGTATTTCTGAACCTTTCCGCTTGCCGTCATCGGGACCTCTTCTCTGAACTCCCAATATTTCGGTATCTTGTGCCTCGCGATTTTCCCTTTGCAGAATTCCCTGAATTCGTTGTCGCTCGCCCTTTTGCCATCCTTCAGTATGATAGCTGCGAGTATCTGCTCTCCGTATTTTTCATCGGGGATACCGACCACGTAGACATCCTTTACCTTCGGATTGGTGTGGAGAAATTCTTCTATTTCTCTGGGATAGATGTTTTCACCGCCACGGATGATCATGTCCTTGATTCGCCCGGTAATTTTGAAGTATCCCTTTTCATCGATGGTGCCGAGATCCCCCGTGTGGAGCCAGCCGTTGTCATCGATTGCCTCTTCCGTCTCCTCAGGCATTTTATAGTATCCCTTCATGATACAGGGGCTCCTGGTGATGATTTCTCCCTGTGTGTTGGGAGGAAGATCCTCCCCCGTTTCGGGATCAATCACCTTTCCTTCGACGCCGTCAAAGAGCGTTCCCACTGTGGACACCCGGTACTCAATCGGATCGTTCCTTCTTGTCATGGTCATAACGGGTGAGCACTCTGTCTGCCCGAAGGCGATGACGACCTCGGGGCAGTGCATGTCTTCCATAACCCTCTTCATTGCCTCCACGGGGCATGGAGCACCGGCCATGATACCCGTTCTGAGCGATGTCGTATCGTATTTGTCAAAATCCTCATGGTTCAGGATTGCGATGAACATCGTTGGAACGCCATTCACGGCCGTGCATTTTTCTTTCTCTATAAACTGCAGTGACTTGAGGGGATCGAAGGATTCCATGACCACCATGGTCGATCCGTGGCACACGCAGTTCAAGGAACTCATGACACAGCCGAAACAGTGAAAGAGTGGTACCTGTATAAGGAGGCGATCTTTTTCCGTCATTCCCATGACATCGCCCACCATCATGGCGTTGTTGATAATGTTGTAGTGGGTAAGCATGACCCCTTTCGGAAAACCTGTTGTTCCCGAGGTGTACTGCATATTGATCACATCGTGAAAATCGACGGAATCCTCCCGTTTTCCGAGTTCGTCATCTGAGATCTTTTCGCCGAGTATGATAACTTCATCAAATCGATGCATTCCCGGGGTTTCTTTCCTCTCACCAATATAAACAACGTTCTTCAGGAAGGGGAGTTTTTTCGACGTTATATCTCCCGGCAGTGACGTGGTAAGCTCCGGTATCACCGCACTCGTTATGTCGAAGAAATTCGTGTCCCTGTATTCCTCGATAAGGACAAGAGTTGTTGAATCGGACTGATTGAGGATGTACTCGAGTTCGTGTGACTTGTAGTTGGTATTGACTGTTACCAAAACCGCCCCTATCATGCCGAGTCCGAACTGGATATAGATCCACTCCGGTACATTGGTCGTCCATACCGATACATGATCCCCCTTGCCGACGCCTATTGCCATAAAACCCTTGGCGACTTTGATGCACTTCTCAAGAAACTCCCCGTAATCTTCGTTGATACCAGCCTCGGGGCAAAGGAGTGCTTCGTTCTCAGGAAGTCGCGACGCGGTCTCTCTTAGAAGATTTCCTATGGTTATGCCTCTGTAGTGTGTCATGATTCCAGCTCCTTTTAACTCCCTCTGTAGTAATGGCTAAAAACCACCATTTTCGCGCGCTATATAATGATTTTTCATTGTTGAGTCAACCAGTAATTTTTACCATTGATAATGTTTTGATTAAATTGACAATCTATGGGAAACTAATTTTTTAGCAGCCGTTGAATTGAACTGAACAGCGAGCGCATTCCCCGTTGCTTGCAGCGGGGTTAGCGAGCGAATAGAAAATAACATTTTTCTTAATCCCGACAATCGGGATAAGTGAGTTAACGAATTTATTTTCTGCCAGAAAACACAGAAAATAAATTCTAACTTACTAAACAATCGGAGATTACCCGCAACTGTCGGAGTTAACGGGATTGCGGGGAGCTTCAAAAGTTACTCTGATTCCTTGTGAGAGCTGAAGAGTTTGTGATATTTCTCGATAACGCAGGGGATAAATGTAGCAAGATCCTCCACGATGCAGTAGTCGGCAACACTGAAGATAGCTGCTGCGGGATCGGTGTTTATGGCAACCACCATTTGAGATCCCTTCATGCCAGCAATGTGCTGTGTTGACCCGGAGATTCCGCAGGCGACGTAAAGCTTTGGCGAGACCGTCTTTCCCGTGATCCCTATCTGATGACCATAATCGAGCCACCCCGCATCACAGGCCGCCCTGGATGCGCCCACCGCGGATTTGGGAAAAAGCTCTGAGAGTTTATAAATTAGGGGCAGATTTTCTTCCTTTCCGAGCCCCTTTCCTGCCGATACGATTACCTCCGCCTTTGCGAGGTCAAAACCGGTTCTCACTGCCTCTCTGATTTCAATTGTTCTGGAATTTTTTGTCTCGGCGGCTATGGTGATGATTGTTACCTCGCCGGTTTTTTCGGGCCTCCCGTCGGGCTCGGGCCAGGAACCGGAAAGAACGGTAAGCACGGCCCGCTTGACAACAGGCTCCTTTTCAAGAATGATTTTCCCGTTCCACTGCGACCGCGAGAACAGGACCGATTTCCCCTTTTTCCCTATTTTTTCGACGGCGGTGATGCAGGAGGCCTTCAGGCGAACGGCGAGGCGGGGTGCAAGGTCGTATCCCATGGCACTATGAGGGGTGCAGATGTAAGCGGGATCGAGCTCTTCGAGCGGTTTTTCGAGAGCTGCCAGGTAGGATTCGCAGTTGTAGAGGTCGAGATTCTCTCCCTCGATTCCGATTACATCCATACCGGTCATTCCGGCGATGTCATATGTCAGACCCTCTATTGATTTTCCCGCGATGACGATGTTCGTCTTCAGGTTGAGAAGACTTTCGAGTTCCCTGGCGAAGGAGAGTGTCTCCAGGGTTCCCGGAGTCAGAACCCCATTGCGATGCTCGGCGATCACGGCAATCTGTCTTGTTTCCATGGTGCCCTTCATATGATCGACTTTTCGTGTAATATCTGTAGGAGGGACCCGGCCTTTTCCCCTTCGTTGCCCTCCAGAACAATGCCCTTCGATAGCGCTTCGGGGTATCTGAGTGCTACCATTCTCTCCCGCTTCACCGGTTTTTGTAAACTTTGTGAAGGTATGGTGGTGATTTCCTGGTTCCGTGCCCTTAATACATTGGAGAGGGCGGGATAACGGGGCCGGTTTATCCCCGACTGTATTGTCAGGAGGACAGGGAGTTTCATTTCAAGACATTCCCTTTTTCCCGCTTCGATCTCCCGCTCTGCGAAGAGCGTTCTCCTTTCCGGGTCTATTTCCTCATAGATGACGGAAGAGGCCGAGGGATATCCCAGCATCTCGGCAATCATCGGTCCCACCTGGCTTTGCATGTCGTCCTCGGCCATGACCCCGGCGAGAATAAGATCATACCTCTCCTCTCTTGCGAATGATGCGATGAGCGACGCCGTCTCAAAAGCACTCATATCACTGCTCTCCTCCGTAATGATATGGATCCCCCTCGATGCACCCATTTCGAGGGCCTTTCGTATCGTCGATTCTGCGCGGGGAAGACCCACCGAGAGCGCATCGATAGAATCGACGGGCATTTTCTCTCCTATCCTGAGGGCCTCTTCGAGGGCGAACTCGTCGAAACGGTTCATTCTGTAAGACCCCTCAAAGTCAATCCAACCGTTGGATTCGTTGATCGTTATGAACCCTTCGGAGTCGGGGACCTGTTTTATACAAACCAGAATTCTCATCTATTGTCCTGCCAAAAGAGACATTTTTACGTGTTGTTACGAAACGATACCTAAGAGTAATGTAGGGAAGGTAATATTGCAAGAAAAAAAACGAGCGTTCGCTCTATTTTTTTATTGACATGGCCGGCACTCTCAACTATAAAATTTGCCATGGGTATGATCTACATGGTGAGGCACGGTCAGGCGTCGTTCGGAGAAGCCAATTATGACAGGCTGTCCGATCTGGGTGTCAGGCAGGCGAGAATTCTCGGGGAATATCTGGCAGATACGGGACTCAGACCGGACGAGCTTTATTCCTGGAAACTAAAGCGACAGACAGGGACCGCCGATGAGGTAATTCGCTGTTACAGGGAACGGGGTCTTACGATTCCCGATTATACCTTTTCTTATGCACTCAACGAATACGACTCGGCCGGGGTCCTCATGTCTCAGGTGCCGGACATCCTGGAAGAAGACCCTTCTTTTAAGGAAGATCTTGATAGAATATATACCGATAAGCGCTCATTCCAGAAGGTCTTTGAGATGTCGGTTATACGGTGGCTATCGGGGAGGTATGATAAACCAGATGTTGAGTCGTGGACTGACTTTTCGTCCCGGGTCTGTGACGGGATCGAGGATATTATATCCAATGAGGGGAGAGGTAAAAATATTGTGCTCTTTACCTCCGGTGGTCCCATAGCAGCCCTCCTTCATAAGACACTTGCGCTTACGGGCGAAAATGCCATCAGACTGAGCTGGCAGATCGTGAATGCCTCGGTAACCCGCTTCATGTATAACAGTAATAATATAACCCTTGCGGGGTTTAATATGATTTCCCACCTGGAACTTCAGGGGGACAAATCTTTAATAACGTATCGTTAAGAACTGGTTTGAGCTGAGCAGCGAGCGCATAACCCGCTCTCTGCGGCGGGGTTAGGGAGCGAATAAAAAATAAATTTTTCCTTAATCCCGACAATCGGGATAAGTGAGTTAACGAATTTATTTTCTGCCAGAAAAGACAGAAATTAAATTTTAACTTACTAAACAGTCGGAGATTTCCCGCAACTTGTTGCGGGGAGATTCAAGTATCAGGTTTCATGCTTACTGTTACCGTTTCTCCCGACTTGAAACTTGGAACTTTAAACTTCAAACTTACACGGTTTAAAGAGGAGGTGTAGTATGGATTTTACAATGCCTGAAAAGGTGAAAGTTATCACCGACATGATGGATGAGTTTGTCGATAAGGAACTGATCCCTCTCGAGCCGGAATTTATGAACAACAGTTTCAGGGACATGCTCCCTGTCCTCATGGAAAAAAGGAGGATGGTGAAGCAGATGGAACTCTGGGCGCCGAATCATCCCAGGGAATACGGCGGTATGGGGCTCGATCTTGTTGAGCATGCCTACGTTTCGGAATCTCTGGGAAGGTCCCCCCTCGGCCACTATGTCTTCGGATGCCAGGCCCCCGATGCCGGTAATATAGAGATCCTCTACAAGTATGGGACGGATGAGCAGAAAGAGCGGTGGCTTCGGCCCCTCGTGGAAGGCGAAATACGGAGCTGCTTTTCCATGACGGAAATCGATATGCCTGGTTCCAACCCAGTCATGATGGATACGACTGCCGTCAAGGATGGTGACGATTACGTCATCAATGGTCAAAAGTGGTATACCTCGTCGTCGGACGGGTCGGCATTTGCCATCGTAATGGCCACGACGAATCCTGAGAATCCGCCCTATCTCCAGACGAGTATGATTATCGTTCCGACCGACGCTCCCGGATTCAATCAGGTAAGGAATATTCCCGTTATGGGTGAGCCCGGAACCGATTACACCGGTCACGGAGAAATAGCCTATCAAAACTGCCGCGTACCGCAGGCGAATCTTCTGGGTCCCGAAGGGCATGCCTTTGTCATTGCCCAGGAGCGGCTGGGACCGGGGAGAATTCACCACTGTATGAGATGGCTGGGCATCTGCAAGAGGGTCTTTGATCTTATGTGTAAACGTGCGTCGGACAGGGTCATGACCCCCGATGGCAAAACCCTTGCAACAAAGCAGATAATCCAGGCCTGGATTGCCGAGTGCGCGGCTGACATTCAGGCGGCACGACTGCTCACGCTCCATTCCGCGTGGAAAATAGAGCAGTTCGGTGTCAAGGAGGCCAGGGAGGACATTTCTCTCATTAAATTCTTCGTGGCGAATGTGATGCAGAATGCAATAGACAAGGCACTGCAGGTTCACGGTGGTCTGGGAATGACTGATGACATTATTATTCCCTTTTACTACCGGCATGAGCGTGCCGCCCGGATCTATGACGGTGCCGACGAGGTGCACAAGGTCTCCGTTGCCCGGAGGATTCTGAGGGGTTATGAGGGGCGTGAAGTACGATAAGACCGATAGGGGAGCGTTGAAGTGAGGTTTGCAACCTTCAAAAAACTGGTCAGACTTTCCAAGGAGGATATCTGCAGGGAACTCTTTCTGGAAAACAGGGAAAAAATAAA
>JAFGBH010000052.1 GCA_016933215.1 Deltaproteobacteria bacterium
ATGGAAATGATGATATGTGTGGCGGCACGGGAACTCGAAAATGGCGCCACTGCCGGGGTCGGTACGGGTGCGCCCTGTGCGGCCGCCATGCTTGCGCAGAAAACGAATGCACCCGATCTGGTGATCATGTTCGAGGCAGGTGGTGTCAATCCCCTGTTACCGGAGATGCCGATATCTGTTGGGGATTCCAGGACCTTTTACAAGGCGGTGATGGCGACGGGAATGTGCGATATTATGGAGACCTGTTGCAGGGGGTTTGTGGACTATACCTTCCTGGGTGGTGCACAGATCGATATGTACGGAAACCTGAACTCGACGATGATTGGCGACGATCATGCGAGACCGAAGATACGACTCCCCGGAAGCGGCGGTGCAAATGACTTTGCATCCTTCTGCTGGAGGATGATGGTCCTTACGGTCCAGGACGTGCGGCGTTTTGTTGAAAAGGTTGATTTTGTGGCGACACCGGGGTGGATTACCGGGGGAGATTCAAGGGCGAGGGCTGGCCTGCCGCTTGATGCCGGACCCTACAAGATCATCACGAATATGGGGGTTATGGATTTTGAGCCTGAAAGCAAACGTATGAGAGTCATATCTGTCAGTCCCGGATATTCCTTCAAAGACATCCAGGAGAATTGCAGTTTTGAGCTTCTTCAGGCTCCGAAGATAGTAGACACGAAACCCCCTACAGAAGAAGAGTTGCGCATACTGAGGGAAGAGGTCGATCCCTACAGGTATATTATTGGCAGATAGGGTTAAATACAAGGAGGTCGATTATGACGAATCGGGTTGGAATAGTTGAAGTTGCCATGACGTCGGGCGCCGAAACCAAGGATTACTTCCTCGATCAGGTTTTTAAAATATCAAAGGAAGTCCTTGATAAATCGGGAATTACCCGTGATGACGTTGGCACCGTCATCAGTGCTTCATCGGATGTGTTTCACGGAGGTATGTCATGCGCAAATTCATATTACTGGGATGCGGGTGCCGCCTTTCTGAAGAACGGCTCCAGGCAGGACGGAGAATCATTATTTGCCTTCATTTATGCGGTAATGCGAATACTTACAGGCAATTATGATACGGCCCTCGTTCTTGGCGTCTGCAAAGGATCTGAAAATCCCGAAAATGATGTGCTGACGCACTTTTTCACCGATCCCTTCTACCAGAGACAGATGGGGCTGAATGAGACGATAGCGGCGGCGCTGCAGAAGAGGGAGTATATGGATCGCTTCGGTATAACCGAGGAACAGTGTGCCGGGGTGGTGGTGAAAAATCTCAAAAATGCGCTGGGGAACCCTTACGCCCACGTGAAAAAGAAGGTGGACCTGGATGAAGTACTCGCCTCGGAGGTGGTGATGGATCCCCTGAAGAGCATGGAGTGTGCCCCGAAATCGGAAGGGATTATCGCAATGGTTCTGGCCAAGGAAGAGCTGGCGAAGAAGCTGACGGATAAGCCCGTGTGGTTCAAAGGGTACGGCTCCTCCATCGACGGTTTCTACCTGGGAGACAGGGATCTTCTCGAAGGTGAGCTCCCAAATGCAGCCAAAAGGGCCTATGATGCGGCGGGAATCAAGGACCCGAGAAAGGAGATCGATGTTGCCGAGGTATGCGAACCCTACGCATTTCAGGAAATGCTCTGGTGCGAGGATCTCGGGTTCTGTGGAAGAGGTGAAGGCGGAAAATTGCTTGAGAGCGGCGCAACGGCAGCAGATGGCGATATTCCCGTCAATCCTTCGGGCGGCGTCCTTGCCATGAATCCCTATGTCTCACGCGGGCTCTACCGTCTTGCCGAAGGATTCCTTCAGATACGGGGACAGGCGGGTGAGCGGCAGCTTGATAAACAGGTAAACACGGCTTTGGCCCATTCAACGCACGGTTTCGCAGGACAATGCCATGCCGTGGCTATCATAGGCAGTTAGGAGGACGCTATGGGGAGACCAGTTGCAATAATAGGATCAGGACAGACATACCATGGGAGAAGATTTGACGTCACCTATCCGGAACTCGTCAAAGAAGCGGTTGATGCCCTCTTTGAAAAAACGGGAATATCTCCCGATGATATTGAGGGGGTTGTCTCGGGTACGATGCCTTCGATGATGGAGGGTGTTGCCCTTACCCATTTCTACTTTGCCGAGGTACTGAGATCGGTGGGAAAACCGATTATGAAAACCGAGACATGCGGGTCTACGGGGATCTCTCTTGCCTTTACTGGCTATTACTGGGTAGCCTCCGGAATGGCCGATCTTGTTCTGGTAGTCGGGTCGGAAAAGATGAATGAAGGGGACTCGCAGGCAACCATGACGACGGTTGTCGAACCTTTCTACCAGCGGTACTTTATCGCCGGGGCTCCGGGAGTATTTTCCATGCAGTGCCAGGAATGGTCAACACGTTTTGGTATACCGGAAGAAAAGGTTCGGGAAGCCGCCACCAGGATTACCATTGATCACCACAACGACGCATTTGACAATCCCTATGCACATATCAAAAAGAGGCTCACCCCGGAAGAGGTTAACAATGCCAGGATCATTACCTATCCGATACGTTTGTGGGATGTCTGCCCCAATTCGGACGGTGCCTGCGCAATGATCTTTGCCTCGGAGGAGATGGTGAAGAAATACGGTCTGAAGCCGGCCTGGGTGAAGGGTGTCGGTTACAGCGGCGAGGAATACTGGTTTGGTGACAGTGAGAAGGCCATATGGCAGTGCGCCATCGATGCGGCAAAACAGGCATATAATATGGCGGGGATAACAAACCCCAGGAAAGAACTGGATGTGGCCGAAGTATACAATCCGTTCACCTATCAGGAAATGCTTTATTATGAATGTTTCGGTTTCTGTGATTTTGGTGAAGCCTGTGACCTTGTTTTGAAGGGGGTATTTTCGCGTGAAGGAGAACTCCCTTGCGATCCGTCGGGGGGAACATTATGTACAAACCCGATTGGCGCTACCGGGCTGAATCGTGTGGCTGAGGCGGCACTTCAGGTGACGGGACAGGCGGGAGACCATCAGATACCCGGTGCAAAATTATCTCTCGCCCATGCCATGGGCGGCGTCGATCAGTATAACGGCGTAATGATTCTCGGATCAAAGAAGTAAGGGGGGTGGCCATGAAGAAAGATTTTTATACAGTCAGCAATGTAATCAGGCTTCCACACAAATATGCGGCAGGCCCGACATTTACCAGGTTTTACAATGGACTGGAGGAGGGGAAGATATACGGAACGAGCTGCCCCTCGTGCAAGAAGACCTTCGTACCTGCCAGGAGTTTCTGTCCCGGCTGTTGTGCGAATTTAGATGAATGGGTTGAGGTATCCCAGGAGGGAGAAGTTGTCTCCTGGACCTATACGGATAGAGAATTCTTCGGAATGCCGGGGAAGCCTCCCGTGGTTCTTGCCCTTATAAGGCTTGATGGTACGGATTGTGATTTTCTGCACCTCATAGGAGGAATCGATCAAGATGACCTCGAAAAGGTGAAATCATCCATCAAGAGAGGTACGCGGGTACGGGCTAGGTGGAACGACGAGAAAAAAGGCCATATGCTCGATATCAAGTGTTTTGAGCCTGTCTCATAGCGTGGAAGAGGAGATATAACCATGGAAAAGAAACAAGATTACTTAATACTGGAAGACGAGGTTGCCATACCCTATGAAAATGCCTATGGCCCGACATGGACTCGTTTTTTCGAAGGGCTCAAAGACGAGACAATCTACGGAACCCGCTGTGCCAAGTGCGACAGGGTGCTCGTACCGGCTCGATCTTTTTGCTCCCGCTGTTTTGTCGAGACGGACGACTGGGTGGAGGTATCACAGGAGGGAGCGATCATCTCCTGGGTTCTCACCGAGTATGAGTACTTTGGCATGCCCACAAAACCGCCCTTCATTGGTGCCCTTATCAAACTGGACGGTACGGACACAAATTTTCTGCATCTCGTGGGGGGAATCGACCTGAGTGATCCCGACTATGTCAGGAAGACCGTAAAAAACGGCATGAAGGTAAAGGCGGTGTGGCAGGAGGAAAAGAAGGGTCACATTATGGACATTAAATATTTCGAACCGATTTAGCGGATTTGGGAGGTTGTCATGGATTTTACGCTCACCGATGAGCAGAGAATGTTCAGAGAAACTGTCTACAGATACGGAAAGGAAGAGATAGCGCCGCTCTGCGAGGAAGCGGAACTTAAGGGCGAATTCAGCCCTGAGATATGGGGAAAACTCGGCGATATGGGTCTATTGGGACTTCCCTTTTCTGAAGAGCTGGGGGGATCGGGCGCTGATTTGGTTACCTGCTGCCTTGCAGGAGAGGCGCTCGGTCATGCCGGTGTCGATGGAGGAAGTCTCCTCGCCTGGGGGGCGCATACTTACCTCTGCGGCTGCAATATCTATAACTTCGGAACCGAGGAACAGAAGAAAAAGTATGTGCCGAAGCTCGCATCGGGTGAATGGATCGGATGCATGGGCCTGACTGAACCGGGTGCCGGGTCTGATGCCGCTTCTATGAGAACTACGGCGGTCAAAAAAGGTGATACATATGTCCTGAACGGATCGAAGACATTTATCACCAATGCCCCCGTGGCCGATGTGATCGTCGTTTTTGCCACCATCGACAGGGCGAAGAAGCACGAAGGTATTACCGCCTTTATCGTGGAGAAGGGAACGCCGGGGTATTCAACGGGGAAGCCTTTCCATAAGATGGGCTGCAAATGCTCCGCCACATCGGAGGTATTCTTTGAAGATTGTGAAATCCCCGAAGAAAATCTCTTGGGCGGCGAAGGAGCGGGATGGATGATCGCTCTCTCCGGGGTTGAATGGGATCGATCGACCTTGATCTCTCCCTTTCTCGGTGCATCGATCTACGGGCTGGAGCTCTGTGCGCGGTATGCAAACGAACGGCATCAGTTCAACCGACCTATCGGGGAATTCCAGGCCGTGCAGCGGAGGATTGCCGATATGCGGGTCTTTATAGAAGCTGCGAAGCTCGCTATATACCGTGTGGCATCGTCAAAGGATAACGGACAGATGCTGAACCCCCTGCAGGCGGCTGTTAATAAGGTCTATGCCGGTGACGTGGGGTTTGAAATGGCATCCGAAGCGGTACAGATATTCGGCGGTTACGGGTTTATGCAGGAATATCCTGTGGAGAGGAATTTCAGGGATGCCAGGCTCGGAGCCATCGGTGGAGGGACATCTGATATCATGCGAATGATCGTATCGAGAATCATGTTAATGTAGCAACATGTAGGGGGGTATAATGGATTACGAACTGACGGGAGAACAGAAAAAACTGCAGCAGGATGTGGCGTTATTTTGCGCGAGAGAGATAGCACCGGGCGCACAGAAACTGGACGTGAGTCCCAAGGAAGAGGTGGGGAGTTTCATACGAGAAAATCTCAGAAAACTCGGGGAAGCAGGATTTCTCGGTGCCGGGCTTGCGGGCGATTCCCTCGATCTTGTTGAGCATTACGTTGCAGGTGAGGAGATAGCAAAGGCCTGCGCATCGACCTTTTTGAGTGCACGGGCAAGCGTCTTCATGTGCGGGGGGCTGATAAAACTTTTCAGCGAAGCGGAAAAACAGGAAAAATATCTTCCAGGCCTCATGAAGGGAGATCTGGTGGGAGCAGTGGCCTATACCGAAGCAGAGGCTGGTTCGGACATCGCGTCAATTGCCACGACGGCAAAAAATGAGGGGGGCACGTGGATACTGAACGGTGTCAAGGATATTGTGGGAAATGCCCCTATAGCCGACGTGCTCATTGTGCTTGCCTATACGGACATGGAAGCGGGTGCCGAAAAAGGGATGTCTCTCTTTATTGTCGAGCGTGATGCCAAAGGGTTGAACATTGGATCTCCCCTGGAAACCATGGGCCTTCGAGGACTTCCTCTTTCTGAGGTGAGACTGGATAACTGCGAGGCGAAAGAGATTCTCGGCGGCGAGCCGGGGAAGGGATATGGACAACTGGATCGTATCTTGAAAATGGGTGCGGTGAGTATTGTATCCCTCTCGGTTGGAATTGGAATGGCCTGCATGGAAAAGGCCACACAACATGCAAAATCAAGAAAGGCCTTCGGAAGGCAGATCGGTAAATACCAGGGAGTCGGGTTTAAACTGGCCGATATGTTCACCGGCAACGATCTTGGCCGCATGCTCGGACTTCGGGCTGCATGGGCAATGAATAGAGGTGAGAATGAGGCGGATATCCTGGGGGCCTGTGCAAAGCTTTTCGCCACTGAATCGACGACGAATATCGCGAACCTTGCCATGCAGATCTTTGCAGGACACGGTTATATAAAGGGCACCGACATAGAGCGTCTCTATCGGGACGCGAAATTCGGGGAGATCTGTGAAGGCCCGTCAGAGATTCAGCGAACCATCATCGCCAAAAACGAGCTCGACAAGTTTGCTTAGAAAAGGAGGGTATTTCTATGGCATTAGAGGCAAAATTTATAGGGCGAGAATATGGTCCTCTGACCTACGAGATCGGGAAAGAAAAGATAAAGGAATACGCGAAGGCCATAAAGAACGAAGATCCCCATTATATGGATGAGGATTTTGCGAAAGGCACCAAATATGGTGGCATCATTGCTCCTCCAACGTTTGCCGTGGTCTATGCCGGCATGCTGGCCGAGCCCTTCTTCTTTGACAAAGAGCTGGACCTCAACCTCTTTATGCTGGTGCACGGTGAGCAGGAGTTCGAATTTTTCGAGGTGGTGAGACCAGGAGACGTGATTACCTCAAAAGGGACGATAACGCACATTGAGAACAAGGAAAAGCTCGACGTGGTGACCCTTGTAGGAAACAGCGTGAATCAGAATGGTGAACTGGTCTCGAGGGCCATTTTTACATTCGTGATACGGAAATAAGGAGGGAGGTTGTTATGCCGAAGAAGGACATAGGTGACATAAAGGTTGGCGATACGTTCAGTGCCTCCGAGGAGGTCGATAAGTACAGGACCATATATTATGCGGGGGCTTCGGGTGATTTTAATCCTATTCACATTGATCCGGAATTCGGAAAAATGGTGGGCCTCGGCGGCGTCATACTCCATGGTCTCTGTACCTTCGGGTTTATGACCAAGACAGTGACAGACTGGACGGGCGATCCGGGTTCCTTGAAAAAGATAAAGTGCCGATTCGCAAAGCCGGTGCATCTCGGCGATACGGTTACCACAAAGGCCACGGTGTCGGCTGTTGAGGGAAATAAGGCAACAATCGGGCTTACAGTGTCCAATCAGGATGGTGCCAACGTATTAACCCAGGTATCGGCGGAGGTCGAGCTCTGATTTCAAATTGAAATCTTGATCGGAGCGGAGGGGGGAAGGCATATTCCTCCTAAGGGAGAATGAAGGGGTAAGCGTACGTTTCGCGAAATGACTCTATATGATTCTATTAGAAGGAGGTCTAACGATGGCAGGATTAACCTCGTACGAGAGAAATGTTGTACGCAGGGCAGCTGTGGGAGATATGCTCGTCAGAACGGCGGCACGAGTACCTGAGAAGGTTGCCTTCAAATTCAGAGACAAGAGTTTTACCTACCGGGAATTTAATGATGTGGTAAACCGGTGTGCCCATGGTCTCATGAAACTCGGTATCGAAAAAGGAGACAGGGCCGCAATCCTTTCCCATAATTGTCACCATTTTGTCATTTACTGGTGGGCGCTCATGAAGATCGGGGCGATTATCACTCCCCTTAACTTTATGCTCAAGAGTGAGGAAATACGATACATCATCGATCACTCGGAATCAAAGGTGTTCTTCGTAGAGGACGGCCTCATCAATAATATCGGTGATGTCAAGGACGAGCTCCGTGGCGTCACGACCTTTGGATACATAAAGCTTGGAGATGCAGAGATTCCTGAGGGGTGGATGAATATCGAGGACCTCTGGCTGGACGAATATCCCGCAGATGAGCCCGAGGTAGAAATTATGGCTGATGATCCAGCATCGCTCCTCTATACATCGGGAACGGAGGCAGCTCCGAAAGGTGTCCTGAACAGCCACTTGAATTACTATACGCTTATCATCAGTGCCGTCTTTGATCTCAGGATAGTCGCCGATGCATCGATTGTCGCAGGGATTCCGCTCTATCACGTCGCGGCGATGTATCTCTTTACTGCCGTTATCGGTGGCGGCGGCTACGCCGTCATGGAGTATGCACCCGATCCGAAGGAGATACTCGAGTTTACGCAGAACGAGAAGATTACGCACTGGGTCTGGCCCCCGGCGCTCTATTCTGGACTTCCCTTCATGCCCGATTTCGATACCTATGACCTCACCTCTTTGAAACAGTGCATCATTTTCGGTGCCCTGGCTCCGCCTTCAGTGATAGAAAAGTGGAAGAAAATGCTCCCCAATACCGGGTTCATGAATTACTATGGCCAGACGGAGATGAGCCCCCTGGGAACGTGTCTGCATCCTGAGGATTTTGACACAAAGCCCGACTCCATCGGAAAATCACACCTTCCGCTCCAGCTCAAGGTGTTTGACCATGAAGATAACGAACTGCCCCCGGGCGAGGTGGGAGAACTTGTGGCCCGCGGTCCTGCGGTCATGCTCGGCTATTACAAGGAAGAGGAAAAAACGGCCCAGACCTTCAGGAAAGGATGGCATCATACGGGTGACCTGGTCAAGATGGATGAGGAGGGATTTGTCTACTTCGTCGATCGAAGCAAGGATGTAATAAAGACGGGCGGAGAAAATGTCTCCTCGCAGGAGGTCGAGGCGATGCTCTTCAAGTGTCCCGGCGTTATGGATGCAGCCGTGATCGGACTCCCCGATCCCTACTGGTCGGAGCTGGTTACCGCCGTTATCGTTGCTGCTCCGGGTCAGGAGGTGAAGGAGGAGGACGTTATCGCCTTCTGCAAGAAGGAGCTGGCAGGATACAAGGTTCCCAAGAAGGTGATCGTAACGGATGCCCTTCCGAGAAATCCGAGCGGAAAGCTTCTCAAGAATGAATTGCGAAAAAAGTATGCGGAGCAGGCGGACAGTTAGCAGTCCCGTTTATTACCCATTACCGATAAGAAAATACCTGCCTTTCGGGCAGGTATTTTCTTAATATCGTATGCATTTTTCTTCTTGACAGTTGATATCCTTATTTTTTATAGTAATTTCATCGACGGATAAATACTTATAAGAAACGGATATTCACCTACGCCTACAGTACGTAATCAGTTCTGATTGATCATCTGAAATTGTGATTTGTTCTTGGTGCCTTCCCACTACCGTTCTGGGTGCAATCTAAATTTCGTGAAAATGCCCATGTGAAATTGACACTCTGCTTACAAGTTTGTCCTGCCTGAGAGGAGCTCTTGACAGAGGTATGGAAGGGTATTTGCGTCATTTAACGTGTAATCCCCGTATCCTCCGGCCTGCTTATATAGCCTGGTTCTGCGGGATCAGGCATTAGAGCCAATAGTTGATAAACAGCATTCAACAGATACAGACAATCAAAAAGAGGAGGGGGACGTGATGAAACGAACGATTCTTCTTGTTTTGTTCGTATTGTTGTTGGGCTTGTTAGTGGCCGAATCGTCTGCGGTTGAGGTTTCTGTTTTTGGACCTGTTCGCTACGTGCGAACCGAGGGAGCGAAGGATGTCTATAGAGGTGAGTTTTCGGCAAACCCTGGTGATGGGAAACTGATCGTCAAAAATGGGAACTATTGTGGTGACCGACGAATAGAGGACAGTGTCAGTAGCGCGTCGGTCTGTGTCAATGGAGAGCAAATATTTGGTCCAAATGATTTTAACAAAAACAGCTATCTACAGGAAGCTTCTGTAAATCTAAATGAAACCAATACGTTAGTTGTGGAACTGGCGAGCAAGCCGGACAGTTATATTACGGTTCAGGTGATTGCAGAGGTTGATCCACCGACTGTAACGATGACCGCCAATCCCAATTCAATTGTCGCAGGAGAGTCTGCTGTCCTGTCTTGGAGTTCAACCAACTGCCACTGCATTACCATTGACCAGGGTATTGGAGATGTCGATTTGTGTGGGTCTATTCCCGTCAGCCCGGCGGTTACAACTACATATACGATAACAGCTGTTGGTCCTGCCGGCATTGCCACGGATCAGACTATGATTACCGTAACCGGAGGAGGTGCGGAGCCTCAACCGGAGGGATCTTTCGGGCAGCGGTATGAAGACCTGATACCCCCTGATGCAACGGCCGAGTCATACGATCCCCGACGATTTTCCGTCATAACAGGACTGGTTAGATCGGCAAACGACACTCCCCTGGCCGGTGTTTCTGCAAGTATTCTGAACCATACCGAATATGGGACCGTTTCTACCGATGCTGACGGTCGTTTCTCTATCCCCGTGGAGGGTGGGGGAATCATTACGGTTATCTATCAGAAACAGGGACTGTTGTCTGTCCAGAGAAAAGTAGAGGTTCCCTGGAATGACATCGCCAATGCCGAGACGATCTGGATGATTCCCGAAGACCCGGAGTCTACAGCCGTCGCCTTCGATGGGAATCCCGATACCGTTTATACGCATAGAAGCTCTGAAGTGACCGATAACTTTGGAAGCCGCTCGTGCTCCATGGTCTTTACCGGTGATAATCACGCCTACGAGGTGGATGCTGAGGGTAATGTTATAAGCGAATTGACCACTATTACCTCCAGGGCCACCGAATATAACACGTCTGAGTCCATGCCCGCCAGGCTCCCTCCTAATTCGGCCTATACCTATTGTGTAGAACTCGGTGTCGACGGGATCCAAAGAGTCAAGTTCGAAGACCCGGTTACGATCTGGGTCGACAATTTCCTCGGCTTTGACGTGGGTGAAATTGTCCCCGTTGGCTACTATGACCGAGATAAGGGTGTATGGGTACCCTCAGAGAATGGAGTTGTCGTCACGCTCCTTGATACAAACATGGACGGAGCTGTCGATGCTCTCGATGCGGATGGGGATAATACTGCCGATGATATCAATGGCAACGGAGCTTTCGATGATGAAGTGATCGGACTCGAAAACCCTCTGCAATATGCCCCTAATGCCACCTTCTGGCGCTTTTCAGTTACCCACTTCACTCCCTGGGATTGTAACTGGCCATATGTCCCACCGAGCGATGCCACATCGTCTACGGCAGAAGCCGGTCCCAATGCTGATGAACAAAAAGACGAGCAGAAGGATTGCATAACCAATGGGTCCTCCTTTGTGGAAGACAGAAGTCGTATATTTCATGAAGACATTCCCATTCCCGGTGCTGATATAAACCTCCATTATGCAAGCAATCGAGTCGATGGGTATAAACACGTAATTACCGTTCCGGCGAGTGGGGACGATGTTCCCGCAAGTCTCAAGAGCATTATAGTCAGGGTAAAGATAGCTGGGCAGGTTGTGGAGCAGGTCCTCGATCCTCTTCCCAATCAGAGGGCTACTTTTACCTGGAACGGCTATGATTACCTGGGAAGAAAGGTTCCCGGGTCCGCTACCGCTTACATCGGCGTGGGTTTTGTCTATGATGCGGTTTACCTGTCAGGCGGGGATTTCGAGATGGCATTTGCCCAGGCAGGAGACGCTGTGACAGGTGTTGTTTCCAGGCAGGAGGTTGTCCTCTGGAAGAACAATCTTTTACCTGTTGGGGGTAATGTCAACACAATTGCCGAAGGCTGGACGCTTTCGAATCACCATTGGTTAAGTTCGGGAGATATTTCAACCTTGCATAAGGGGAATGGTGTCAGGATTAGTAAAAAGGTCAACATTATTAAGACTGTCGCAGGAAACGGAATATGGGGTTACAGCGGTGATGGCGGACTCGCGACAGAAGCAAATATTGGATGGTCTCCGGGAGTAACTGCGGATGCCGCAGGTAATCTCTACATTTTAGACAACAATCATCACATTGTGCGGAAGGTAGATACTACTGGAATCATTACCACCATAGCTGGAAACGGGACTGAGGGCTACAGTGGGGATGGTGGACCAGCTGAAGAGGCACAGTTGTCATGGCCTAATCGGATAGACGTGGATGCAGCTGGCAACCTCTATATTGTAGAAGAAGGTAATCACTGTGTTCGAAAGGTAGAAAGAAACGGCATCATTACCACTGTGGCTGGAAACGGCACGGCAGGTTACAGCGGAGACAAAGGACCAGCTACAGAGGCACAGCTTAATTATCCAGAGAGTATAACCGTGGATGTAGCCGGCAACCTCTATATTGCAGATACCTATAATCATCGAGTACGAAAAGTGGACCCCAATGGTATCATTACTACCGTAGCGGGAGATGCAACGTGGGGCTATAACGGAGATGGAATGTTTGCTAATGAAGCTCAACTTTTTTATCCACGTGATGTGGCAGTGGATGCCGGGGGTAATCTCTATATAGCAGACGAGTGGAATTGCCGAATTCGAAAAGTGGACGCAAGCGGCATCATTAGCACAGTTGCGGGAAACGGAATTGAAAATTACTACGGAGACGGGGGACCAGCCACTGAGGCCGCGATAGGGTATGCCACGGGTGTCAGTGTCGATAGGGTTGGAAACCTTTATATTTTGATACAAGATATGCACTGCGTGAGAAAGGTAGATACGAGCGGGATCATTACCACCATAGCCGGAGACGGAACGAGAGATTACAGTGGCGACGGAGGACCATCGACGCAAGCCCATCTATCATGGCCTTCTGGTATAGACGTGGACCCTGCCGGTAATCTCTATATTGCAGATTCATATGTTTATCGAATCCGCATGGTAGAACAAGCAAAAATATATTCAACTGCTATCGAGGCTGGAGACATCATGTACCCTGAAAAAGAGTTGGGTTATATTATGAACAGTGCAGGCCGCCACATGGAAACCATCGACCTTGATACTGGAGCTGTTCTACTCGATTTTGGCTATGATCTGGATAAGGAATTGGTTTCCATTGCCGACCAGTTCGGCAATCATACTATTATCGAAAGAGATAATAATGGTGTGCCGACTGCCATCATCTCACCCGATGGAATTATGACAGAACTGGCGATAGACGCTGATAATCATCTGACAAGTGTCAATTATCCCAACGGAAGTTACTACAGCTTCGAATACACTCCCGAGGGCCTTATGACGGCTAAGACAGAACCCGAGGGAAATCGATTTGAGCATGAATTCGATTCAAACGGAAGACTGACGGATTCAATGGATCAGGAGGGAGGGCACTGGCAATTTTCCAGAACTATGAACGAAAATGGCGATATTCTAAACGAGGTGGTCTCAGCGGAAGAAAACCTCACCTCCTACCTCGACCACACTTATTCTACCGGGGCCTATACCTCTATCATAACTGGTCCTACGGGTGCTCAGACCATTTTTACTCAATCAGCCGATGGACTTTCCCTGAACAAAGCACTTCCTTGTGGGATGAATCTTGCCTTTTTCAGCGGGATTGATTCTGAATATGGATATGAGTTTGTTAGACAAATAATTGAAAGTACTCCTGAAGGGCTCGAAAAGAAAATCCTCATTGATAAAACTTATCAGGATACAAACTGGGATGATGTGCCGGATCTTATAACAAAGACAGTTACGGTCAATGACAAAAGCAACGTACTCGAAAACAATGTCCTTCAATCCCAAAAGACCGTCACATCTCCTGAAGGACGAACGGTAATGACGTCCTACAACCCGTCAAACCTTCTTATTGAGAGCATCAACATTCCCAATCTGTACGAAATGAACTTCGGATACGACGCGAGGGGTCGGCTGACATACGTTTCTACCGGAACGAGAACCACTACTTTTACCTATAGTTCGGAGGGCTTTCTCGCGTCCGCTACCGATCCTCTAGGCCATAGAACTACCTATGAATATGACCCGGTGGGACGGGTTACTGCAGCCCACCGTCCCGACGGCAGTTCTCTCTGGTACACATATGACGGAAACGGGAATATGGAAGTCCTGACAATACCTTCAAATGTTGACCACATATTAAGTTACAACGCCCTTAATTTGAATGACTATTATCAAACGCCTCTCAGTGGAGGGTACAGCTATGTCTACGATAGAGACAGACGATTGATCAGGACAAATTATCCCTCAGGAGCGCAGATTAACAATATATATGACAAAACGAGGCTTGTTCAGATACAGACACCAGAAGATACCATAGACTATACCTATCTCTGTGGCACCAAAGTCGGTTCTGTAACTGACGGAACCGATACCGTTAGCTATAACTATGACGGAACACTCATCATCGGGGAAATACTCAGCGGTACAATCAATCAAACACTTTCTTGTACTTACAATAATGACTTTGCCATAAACAGTTTTGACTATGCAGGTGCCGCCGAATCCTATGCATACGACAATGACGGCCTGCTCATCAGTGCGGGAAGATTTTCTATATCGCGCAATCTTGACAATGGCCTTCCCGAGGTGGTGACAGATGGTGACATGGCATTGGATCGCACCTTTAGCGGCTACGGAGAGGTGGATGAAGAATTCTACAGCGTTGCGGGTAGCGGGATAGCTGCATGGGACGTCATCCGAGACGACAACGGAAGAATCATGGACAAGACAGAAACCGTTGTAGGCGTTACAACGGACTACTCATACACATACGATTCTCTTGGACGGCTCCTGACGGTAACAAAAGACAGCGTTCTTGTCGAAGAATACCAGTATGGCGATAACGGAGCCCGTAACTATGAAATGAATGCCCTGAGAGGTATTACTGGACGGACATTCGCTTATTCTGACGAGGATCATCTTCTTACCGCCGGAACAGTGACCTATAAATACGACCTGGACGGATTCTTAACTGCAAAGACAGATGCGGAGGAGGAAACCCTGTACGACTACTCCACCCGAGGTGAACTTTGGGGTGTTACTCTGCCGGACGGAACAAATATTGACTATGTCCATGATCCTTTGGGACGGAGAATTGCCAAGGAGGTCGACGGAACCATTACCGAAAAGTATCTCTGGCAGGGGCTGACCAGACTTCTGGCTGTCTATGATGGAAATGATAATCTCATGATGCGCTTTGAATATGCCGACGGTAGGATGCCCTATGCGATGGCCAAAGGTGGGTTAACATATTACCTGACCTATGACCAACTGGGGTCATTGAGAATTATTGCCGACACTTCGGGAAATGTGGTAAAACAAATCGACTACGATTCCTTCGGCAATATAATTACAGATTCAAATCCAGCTTTTGACGTACCTTTTGGTTTTGCCGGAGGGCTCTTTGATAAAGAAACCGGACTGATCCGATTCGGCTACCGGGATTACGACCCCGAAATTGGCCGCTGGACCGCAAAAGACCCGATCCTCTTTGCCGGTGGTGATACCGATCTTTATGGATACTGCCTGAATGATCCGGTGAATTTGATTGATTCCTTGGGATTAAAACAGTTTGAAATGAGGATATGGATAGGAGGCTCAATTGGATATGCTATTTTTGGAGGCGGTATTTATACTGCTACCATCAGGGATATAGAAACTGGGGAAGTGACATTATATAATGTGAAAGCACTTGGATTAGGTGTAGGTTTTCCATCTTTCAGGGTTACTAGCTCTAGGCCTATAAGCTTTGAGGTTGATGACCCATGTATGACATCGGCGAGTTTCAAAGGATATGGTTACTGGGGGGATATTTCTGCCGAAGTTGGCATTGGAATTAAGGTGGGCGGAGGTATCAAAATACCGCATGGTCCATTTATCTCAGGGTCTATGATAGACTGGCAACTAGGAGGCTTTGATGTAGGGGTTTCCCATAGTATTACATATTGGTCGCATTAACTCAGGTGAAAAACTATGATTGAGAAAAATCTTTTACGCTTGGCTAGTTTATTAATTTTGTTAGTTGGGGTTTACGTGTATTTGCGTCCTTCATTTGTCGCAGAAAAGATCAAATCATTTTATATTAAATATCCTATAATTAGATATGCTGGAGAGAAACAACTAACGAGTAGACCCGGTTTTGTAAAAATCATTGGCATTATTTTAGTTATTGTCGGGATAGCATGTATTATTTCAATTTGACTTCAATTTGGAGTATATAGCGGCCGCAATAAAAGGGCACTGTCCCTAATTACCCTAGGCTCTAATCATCATCGCGTTAAAATGGTCAAAATCAAAGATAAGAGTTGGAAAGTTATTAAAATAGATGCAATTGAATATATGTATTAATAGGGAAGAGCTGTATCTATCTGTCGTAACAACTTCCGATCGGGGTTATCTGTTATCCTAATCTTCTGCCTACTACTCCTTTATTCTATACCTTCTTCCAAAGCCTGCCAGACCAAGGAGACCAAGGCCGATAAGAAGCATTGTGTCTGGTTCAGGCGTGGGAATGGGGGGAGGGTCAGCAATTAGATCTACCGATTCTGTGCCAAATATCGAACCCAAAGAATAAGGATAAAACGAAAACGCCAGGGAAACACTGCTCAATGGTGCAGAGGATGTTCCGTATATGAGGCTGGAATTGTTCCACAAAATGTTAATATTGCCATCGTACCTCGTAATATCGACAGCGGTAAAACCAGCTAAAGGCAACGTATTATTTCCGGAGGAAAAGGTGTCATTTTCTATTGCAGCATATTGCATGCCGCGGCGTGAAAACCAAGCATCAACATAGCCAACAGTCGCAATCATCTCATCATTGATATCGAAGAGACTCAAGGTAATTTTTTGCATAGCCATATAACTGCCATCAGAGTCCCAGGAAAAATCAAAATCTATCTGAAAATCCGCAAGTGGATCACAGCTCTGGGTTAGTGTGACCGTTGACCATTTATTATATTCAGTCGGAATTATATTGGTAACGACCAATTCGGATCCGCTTTCTGCATAAGTCCAGTTCGAAGCATTATCAAAAGAAATATTCCATGCGTGATCCAAAACGCCATCATCAAAGTCATCATAGATTATGTCCGCACAGGCAGGAAGCGCATCAAGACTCAGAAAGAAAATTGTTGCGAAAATTATAAGATATTTTTTCCCTCGCTTCGTTTTCATCATAGTGCCTCCTTCATAAAACAAACCCATTATCTACTCTTTTACTCTAAACCTTCTTCCAAAGTCGGCCAGGCCAAGGATTATTGCGTCTTACATATAAGAAATGGGTCGTATTTTCATTTTCCTCCCCTCATTTGACTTGCATTTAATGAATTAAAAGCAAGAATCATGCCCTCCTGACTTTACTATTTGTAGTATTTGATTCTATATTTTTAACAAGCTTATTTTACAGGCTTAATCATAATAGGTTATTGTCGCAATAGCGATGTCCCTATGCATGAAGTACGAAAAACGCAAGTCAAGACTGTAAAGAATCGTGACACATTTTTTACACTATGACCAAAATTATTAACTATACTTAATAATATTAATTAGTTATTATATAAACCGTATTTGTAAAGTATTCTGACACTATTTTTACAATTTATATAATATATTGAAATTGTGAAGAATCCTGACAGGTATTTATTATTTGTCCCTAATTGTTGATCATACTCAACAATATTAATGATATGGTTAGGTTAAGGTATATTGAGTAAATTCATAAAGGTTTAGAAAAAGCGCTTTTCCTCCTTTTTTCCCCGGGAAAGCTCCCCTCGTTTAACGGCCTCCATTTACATTTAATGCAAACAAAAATTAGGGTATAATACTGACGAAAATGTAAGGAGGAGAGAAAATGAAGATAATAACAATATTTAAACACGTTGCCCTTGGTTTTGTATGTTCCGCCATTTTCTTGATCGCCTGTCCGTTTTTCAACTCTCCGATTTATGCCGGTGATAATGATACGATCATTGAACTCTGGGACACGGTGAAAATACCGCCACCAGTTGAGCTGAAAGCTGTTAAGCTTGAACCGAAAGAAACAGCCTTTCTGATCCTGGACATAGAGGAGCTAACCTGTAATCAGGAACGACGGCCACGGTGTATTTCCTCCGTTCCCAAAATCAAAGCCTTTCTGGATCGGGCACGGAGCAACGGCGTTGCCGTTGTGTACAGCATGACAAGCAGGGGAACAATAGAAACGATTCTGCCCGGTGTGACCCCTCAGGGAAAGGAGCCGGTTGTCAAATCAAGCGTCGATAAATTTTACAACACCGATCTGGAAAAGATACTGCGCGAAAAGGGGATTAAAACGGTGGTTATCGTCGGGACGACGGCTGAAGGTGCCGTCTTGCATACGGCAACCGGTGCTGCCATGCGCGGCTTTCAGGTTATCGTTCCCGTTGACGGGATGTCTGCCGGAACCCTTTATGCCGAACAGTATACGGCATGGCATCTTCTCAACGCACCGGGAACCAGGCGGAGTACAACCCTGACCAGATTCGATATGATCGGGTTTGAATAGAAGAGGGTGGTTGTGGATATTCAGTAATATGAATAGATACGGACAGCTTTTTCCCTTTACGGATATATATGATTGAAAAGCGTAATGGATTTTTAAAATCGAGCACACCACAGTGGCAGAGGAAATTTGCCATCTTTTGCGGGATAGCAATGATTCTCCTCTGTGGTTATTACATCGCGCAGGTCTACTCTGCTAATCAATGGTCTCACCAGTTGTTAAAGGCCCTGCTTCTCTTTGGTATCGTGCTGTTGATACTGGGGTCCTATGCAAAGACACTGTTTTATACGGTGTCTGCGACGGAGAGAGGGTTGGAAACGGATAATATTATTGGGGTACCTCAGTTGCTGCTATGGGATGATATTATTGCGATACGAAGACCTCGGTTTGGCTTTCCTCTGAATCACACCTACGTCATTTCGAAAAATGGGGACAAGCTACTCCTGATTAAGAGCAACGATCGGTATAAAGAACTGGCAGAATACATAAGAGAAAATGCCCCCAATTTAGAAGAAACGATTTAGACAAACATAGTCAGCATGAACTGAACAGCGAGCGCATTCCCCGTTGCTTGCAGCGGGGTTAGCGAGCGAATAAAAATAAAATTTTACTTAATCCCGCTTATACGGGATTGCGGGGGAGCTTCAATCAATATTTACCTTGGGAATGATATAAGCAGGGTCAGCTATCCCTGCCTTCTGTATTATTGAAACGCCTCTACTTTCTTATAGCCGGCAGGTAAATCAAATATATTGCTCGGTGCTTTAACTTCTTTGAATTCGATCAGCTCAACCGATGATTTCATTGTCTGCCCCATCATCACCGTGGTTTGCTCCGAATATACATGCACCCCTTTGATTTTCTTTATTTCCTGCATTATAGCGTCGATGTTCTGGCTCATGCCGGGCATCTGAGCCATCATCCCGGTCGAATGTTTTGCGTATAGTTCTCCATCAACTTTGATTTCCTCTGTGGCCCAAATTTCCGAATTCGTTGTACCCATTGCCATTTCTATCGTTTGAATGTATTTTCGGCAATTCCATTTACCAATCTTCTTTCTTTCCTTTGTTTCTTCCACCTTCACATTCATTTGCATCATTTTATTCATAACCTGCTCAAAGCTGTCTTTCTCTTCCTGGGACATCTCTCCAATTTCTTTGTTCATTTTTTTTGAAAAATCCATCGGCATACTGACAATTGTCTTTTCTTCATGATTGGCAGTCGTGATGGTTTTCTTATCGAGATCAATAACAGTCTTTTGCTTTTCATTCATGATCGCCATTTTAGTCGGTGTAATCCAGGACTCGACAATCAGATCGTGCGCAGGCTGCATGGTACCCATAATTTTCACGGCATCGATATGCTCTTTCTGCTTCATATATGCGGCACCGTAAGCGTTTTGAAACAGAAGAGTTAAAGATAGTATCGATACAATACATAGTAGAAATGTTGTTTTTCTCATAGCGCCTTTCCTTTTCTTAATAATTGTTAAAGTAATAATCCTGCCGCTCTTCTAAGTAACATCTGTAAAATCACGGTAAGAGGAATGTAGAGTCAGGGACATATTATGTGTAACTTATCCTACAAATTGTATGTAAAATATGAACTGAACAGCGAGCGCATTCCCCGTTGCTTGCAGCGGGGTTAGCGAGCGAATAAAAATAAAATTTTCCTTAATCCCGCTTATACGGGATTGCGGGGAGCTTCAATAATACAGTATCCCGGCAATAGCTACTTTCTGGTTTTTTTGATTATTTTTATAAATTCTGTTGCAGTTGTTATAATACACGATCCGTACCGGCCTACTTCTATCACTTTTGCATCGCCGCTTACAAGATAGTCAGCAGACGACGCGGCGGCGCAGGAAATAAACTTATCGTCATCAGGATCTTGACAGACTCCATGAACTTCTTCCTTGACATCAACTACTTCAAAATATGGGAGGATCTCATCGACAAGAATTACTTCAATCTCTTCCGCGGATAAAGAAAACTTAGGGTACTTTAAAACAGAGGTAAATTCTTCAAAGGTTTGACGAGAGAAAAAAGGAGTGATTTCATTTCTTTTCCATAAATCAGCTATTTCAGACAATTGACCCTTGAAAAGCAATGCTGATATCAGGACGTTCGTATCAAGAATAACCTTTATTGTCGTTTTCTTCTTGACCATTTGACGGCGTCCGTAACATCTTCATACGTTAATCCAAGTCGCTCAATCTTGTCTCTTACCGCTGATAGTGAAGCAGACGCCGGCGTGATTTTTACTGGAGACAAAACAATTTTACTGCCCTTAATGTCTACATCGAAATAATCGATGCCGGGAAATTCTTTTACAATCTCCTTGGGTAGCGTTAGTTGATTTTTGGAAGTCTTTTTTGCGAGCATATCCTTATCTCCTTGTTGTAAGGATACATTACTCTATGGCAAGTGTCAAAGGTTTTTTACAATTCCTCGATATCATGTTTCACTTGATCCAGCAGCGGTCCATCGAAAAGACAGAGGCGGATCGTTTTCAGCGGTGATTCCGGATATTCCTCAAAGAACTGCTGTACCGCCGTCAGATAGGCCCTGGAACAGATATCGAGAGGGACGGCAAAAATCCCCGAGCTGATCCCCGGAAATGAAATTGATGTCCATCCCTGTTCGTGGGCCCTGACAAATGCCGATTCCACGGCCTGAACAAGTTTTCTCTCTTCTTCACCGTCTCCCTTTCGTGGTCCCACGGCATGAACAACTCCCTTGAAGGGCAGTTTTCCCGCCGTTGTCACCACGGCACCGCCCGTAGGAACCGCACCCTGTTCACGGACCAGTTTTTTCCCCTCTTCGACGAGCTTGGAGCCGGCCGCCCGTGCAATCGCCGCAGCAACGCCGCCCCCGTGTGACAGCATACCGTTGGCGGCATTTACGATGGTCTCCACGGGTTCTTTCAGGAGATCGCCGGTGACGACGGAAAAGGTCCCGCCATTCGGGAATGTGATACGTTTAATCAATGATTCTTTCATAGATGACCTCCCGCCACATTTGCTGTATGTCTCGTGATGAAACACACGAAGGGTTGTCTTTTCCTGTTGGATTTCTGAAATATATCAGAATCGGAGAATATATAAACTCTTTTTTTCAATTACCAATTGCGGTCAATAATGTATAATAACACTGTTCAAAAGTCTCACGATCTCGGGAGACGGTCATGAAAAATGTCCTTGCAGTCATTATAATTGTCAGCCTGGGATATACCCTCTACGGAACAGCGATGCTCGGTGTCAGGATTTTTACGGGCAAAAAAATAAGTGACAGGAGTGTTTCATTCCAGAATTCGGCATCACCGGAGCGATACAGGATCCTGATTGTCGGTGACAGTACCGGTGTAGGCACAGGTGCGGAAACACCGGAGGATTCCATAGCGGGATTGATTCTTCGGGATTATCCGGAAACGACCATCGAAAACCGTGCGGAAAATGGCGCGAAGTTTGCCGATGTCATCTCCCAACTCGATGAAGAGACATCAGACTACTATGATCTCATTCTGATTCAGGCGGGCGGAAATGATATCCTTCGTTTTACCTCTCTGGATACGCTCAGAGACAATGTCGGGACACTTCTTCGAACGGCGAAGGAACGAGCACAGCATGTCGTCTTTATGAGTACGGGAAATGTGGGCAACGCGCCCGCCTTTATGCCGCCGCTTAGCTGGGTCTATACGTCGCGAACCCGAAAAGTGCGAAAAATCCTGATGGAGGTTGCCGAGGCTGAAGGGGTTGTCTATGTCGATCTCTTTATGGAACGGAGTGACGATCCCTTCGTTTCCGAACCGGAGCGCTACAACGCCCCCGATTTCCTCCATCCCGGAAGCGAGGGATACCGCCTCTGGTATGAAGCACTCAAGACCCAGGCCCATCTGGATGAGCTCATTGGGAAGCAGCCAGCAGAATAGACGATTTGCCTTAATGTAATATTTTCTAAATGTGTGCTAACTATCCGATAAAAAAGGAGAGAAGCTATGGAATCAAAGCGCAAACTGTTTCATAATATGGGGCTTTTCGATGGCATCTCCGATTTACTTCAGGATGATAAAATCGTTATCACATCAGGGGATCGCATCGGGAAGATCGAAAGCATCGAGGCAATCGATCGATATCAGAACTGCGAGCAAATTGACCTTGAGGGGAAGACCATGCTCCCCGGTTTCATCGATGCTCATCTCCATATTACCGTTCCCTTTATCATGGAGGCGACACCCAGGGGATTTCTCCAGATGAACCGGCAACTCGCCCTGAATTTTGCCAACTGTGTCAAATACGGTGTTACCACCATACGGGACATGGGGGCATTTCCGAAGAAGATCATAAAATGGCGGAAAAAGATTGAGAGCGGAAAAGCTCTGGGGCCCAGGATCGTGTCAGCGCTCTCATTCATTACCAGCGTGGGAGGGGTTCCCGAGATGGCGCCCACCCTGAATCCGGTAGAATCTCTTGTTGCGGGTGGCCAGTTTGCCGAACGTTTGAAAACTCCCGAGGAGGTAAGAGTGGTGGCAAACCGCCTCGTCGATCAGGGGGCAACCTGGCTCAAGACGCAGTATTCGGAACAATCCTTTCTTTTTCACGGGCCGCTCCCCTATCTCTCCGACGCCTGTTTCGACGCGCTCGTCGAAGTGGGAAAGAAACGAAACGTTAAGGTTGCGATGCATCATACGGAACGGGCGGGTTTTCTGAAAGGGATTCACGTGGGCGTCAATACCCTTGAGCACTGTGCAATGGAGGAACTCGACGAGGCCGAAATTGACCGTTTCGTCGCGCAGAACATGGCTATCGTACCCACTCTTAAGATCATGGGAGATTCTTTTGAGGTGGAAGAAATCCTTGACTGGTTGAAGACAGAGGGAGCCGATGATTTTCTTTCGGAACCGCTCAGGCAGTCTATCGCGGGAGTGGAAGTGCTTCTCACGAAGCCCTATCCACCGCCGGACTATGAGAAAAAATTTTACCACGACACCGAGCACTTCAGTCGGGGTTATCCGGTTGCCCTCAAAAACGTCGAGAATATCAAAAAAGCGGGTGGAACCGTCGGAGTGGGAACTGACTGCTGCGGAACGGGTCTCAGCTTTTTCGGATCCTACTGGAAGGAACTCAGGTATCTCACGCAGGCAGGGTTCACAAATGCAGAGGCGCTCAAGGCCGCAACTGCAGTCAATGCGAATATCATCGACATGGCGGACGATGTCGGCACTATTGAGCCGGGAAAGTATGCTGACTTTGCGATTATTGACGGAAATCCCATCAACAATATCGAGACAACGAAAAATGTCACAATGGTTGTAAAGGGCGGCGCGATTGTGGCATAAAAGACAGCATCACTTTTATTGATATAGCTGATCATACACAAAAAAAGGAGGTGTGAAATGTCAGAGGGAAGGGGTAGTATTCTTGGCGCCATTATCTGGATGTTCGTAATTTCGCTTTTATTGTTCTGGCTTCCCTTCATCGGTCCTCTTGTGGCCGGTATCGTGGGGGGAAAGAAATCCGGTGGAATAGGAAATGCACTCCTCGCTGTTTTCCTGCCGGCTATCGTCTTTGGCATCCTTCTCTTCTTTGTCGCGACGAGCCTCACGGGGCTTCCCATCATCGGCGCCATAGCGGGAGCCGGCGGCCTTATTCTTGCCCTGGCGCATATCGGTCCGCTCCTCATCGGGGCGATTATCGGCGGCATCCTTGCATGAAAAAATATTGACTTCCCGACTGATGAAATAAACAAAATGGGGGGATTAGCAAGAAAGAATAAAAGACTCTATTCACAAAGGAGGAGAGAATGGGGGGCACGACGACTCTCATACAGAACGGTTCAATCGTGGACGGAACAGGGGCACCGGCATTCACGGGCCACGTACTGATTGAAAACGGCCTGATAAGCGCTATTCTAAAGGTGAATGGAAAACCGCCGCAGGCCGGCAGGGTTATTGATGCGTCCGGTCTTGTCGTCGCTCCTGGTTTTATCGATATGCACTCACATTCGGACTGGCTCCTGCCGAGCCCTGAACACCCGGGGTTAATGAAATGCCTCCTCGAACAGGGGATTACCACTGTCGTGGGCGGAAACTGCGGTTTTTCACCCGCGCCGCTGACGGCAGATTCGGTGAGGCTCCTTGAAGAATCTCCCCTTCAGTCGATGATGGAACTCCCCCTCGATTACACGTGGCGATCGATGGCAGGTTTTCTCGATCACGTCGAACGAACAAAGCCGGTGGTGAATATGGCGCAGGTGGTGGGACATTCGACGGTACGGCTTGCGTCGTCGAATGTTCTGCGGGGCCCGATGCCGCCTGACGATATGAATGCCTGCCTGGATAGCGTGCGGCAATCCTTCGACGAGGGTGCCTGCGGTTTGAGCTTCGGTCTGGGGTATGAGCCGGGGATGTATTCGCCCCTCGATGAGATCGAGGCATTTTGTTCCGTTGCGGCTGAGGCAGGAAAACCGGTTACCGTTCACCTGAAGGCGCTGAGTAAAATCTCTCCCACCTATCCGGTGACGTACCTGAAACCGCATAATCTTCGAGCACTCAAGGAAATGCTCGACGTTGCGCGCGCCACGGGCTGCAGACTGCAGCTTTCTCATTTCATCTTTGTGGGGCGAAACAGCTGGTCAACTGCCGGCCGGGGCATTCAAATGGTTGACGATGCGAGGCGGGATGGTGTTGATGTTATGGTCGATGCCTTTCCCTATACCTGTGGCAATACGACGATAAACGTAGTCCTGCCCTACTGGTTTCTCTCGATGGGTGAGGAGGGATACACGAGTTTCTGGGCGCGGCTGAGGCTCAGGGCCGAGCTTGAAATAGGGTTTCGTCTCGTCGGGTTCATGTACCATGATTTTCAGGTGATGGACGCGGGCGTTGAGGGGTGGGAGGATCTCAACGGATTGAGAATTACCGAGATCGCGAAGAAATGGGGGGAAACGTCCTTTGATACCCTGCTGACCCTGAGTGAAAAAAGCGGCGGTGAGACGCTCATGCTCTTTCACACCTACAGCGGGGAGCCGGGGCGTGAAGATGTTATCGAGTCTGTCCTTGCTCATGAATCCTGTCTTTTTGAGACTGACGTGATTCTGCGTAAAAAGGGCTACCCGAATCCTGCCGGCCTGGGCACCTTTCCGAGAGTTCTTGGTCTCTATGCAAGGGATAAAAAACTCTTCGAAATGAGCGAGGCGATAGCAAGAATGACTTACAAGAGCGCCGAACGTTTCGGTATAACCGATCGCGGCATTCTTGAACCGGGGAGGGCCGCTGACATCGTGATCTTTGATCCCGAAAGGATAGGCGATTCGCCGCCTGCGGGTTCCGAACCTGCGAAAAGGCCCGAGGGAATAAAACACGTATTTATAAACGGAACGCAGGTGGTCGAAGAGGGTGCCTATGTCGAAGGAACTGCTGCGGGTCGTGTCTTGCGACTGTGAGGCGCGTTACGGAATAACATTTCGGAATCGTTGGACATATTACGTCGTTTCTTGCCGGTTGTTTCAAAACTTCTTTATTTAATGGTCTGAATAGATTAGAAAGTAAGTATAACCCTGCATCCTGTTCGAAAGCAGGGGAGATTCACAAGGAGGTATTATGAACGGGAAGACAAATGTCGGGATTATCATCTGCGATCGTTATCGCAGATGTGCGGGCGGAAAGTGTTTCAGATCGCTTCGCGAAAGAGAAGGTGCCTTCAGCAGATATCAGGGGACGGAGGTCGAGGTCGTGGGCTATACCTCCTGCGACGGCTGTCCCGGCGGCAATATCGAGTATGCCGTTGATGAAATGAAGAAAAACGGGGTCGAGGTAATACATTTCGCCACTGGCCTGGTGGTGGGATATCCCCCCTGTCCCTCGCTCACGTATTTCCGTGATTTTATCGAAAAGAAATACGGCCTCGAAGTGGTCTACGGCACGCATCCGATACCGCAGAAATACCTGACCATGCATGATCAGCTGGGAACATGGGATGATGATGAGTGGAAAGTGATAATTCAGCCGACCATGGCGGACGAAAAAACCCGCCTGACCTACGATTAAAGGGCGTCGGGTTAGTTTGAAAGCAAGAAAAATTCGAAAGTTTCAGGAGGGTGTAAGATGAGGAAAATAAGCTTTATTATGGTGATAGTGGCTTGTATCTTTCTTGTTTCGGGGTGCGGTTCGCTCTATACCAATGTAAAAACCCCCATGCCGACACTGGAAATGCAGGTTAATGCGGACGACCAGGCAAAAGTGGGCACGGCATCTGCCACGGCCTATCTCTGGGTTGTTGTGGTTGGCGACTGCAGTGTGGCATCGGCCATGAAGCAGGGCGGCATCACCAAAATCCACCACGTTGATACGGACATCAATACAATCCTGGGCGGTCTCTACGGGAAGTTTACGACGGTTGTCTATGGAGAATAGTTCTCAAAAATAACACCATGCCACCACGGTTTAAAGGATTGCCTGAAAACAAGGGCAAACGAGAAGGAGCAGTCCATGAAAACCACGATGGTGATACCCTCTTACTGGCGACGCGAAAAGGCGCTGGCAGACAAAGAAACTGACACGGTCTACGATCATCCAACACCGATCGACGAGGAAGGCACACTCGCCCGGACGCTGGAAAGTATCAGCATCCTCGAGGACAGGGATTTTGATCTGGTTATTATTGCCGTTTCCAATGCACCCGATGTGGAGGATCGGGTCGAAGAAAAGGTGGGTGAAATTATCGCAGCATCACCCATCGATGTTCCGGTCCATCTCTTCAGCCATTTTCATCTGCGGGAAGTTCATTCCGTTCTCAAAGAGGCCGGCGGGGAAGACTACCAGGGCCTTCTCGACCTCGCGGGCTACTCGAATATTCGCAATCTCTGTCTCTTTATTCCCCATGTATTTGGCGCTGATGTGGCGGTCCTGATCGATGACGACGAGGTCTTCGAGGATCCGCATTTCATGAGGAAGGCGCGGGAGTTTATCGGGAAAAAGGCCGATTCTCATTTTATCGGTGCAGTGGCGGGATACTATCTTCAACCCGACGGCACCTGGCGGCTCGACCGCGAGAGAAAACCCTGGATGGTTCACTGGGACAAAATTGACCGGATGAACGAGGCGTTTCAAAGGATTATCGGCCGGGAGCCCCGCCTGAAGGAGACACCCTTTGTCTTCGGCGGCAACATGGTCATTCACCGCGAAATATTTCGGATGATTCCTTTCGATCCGCACCTGACACGCGGCGAGGATATCGACTATCTGATTAATATGCGTATGAACGGATGTAAAATTTTCCTTGACAACACACTTGCCATCAAACATCTGCCGCCTCCCAAGCCCCATCCCACCTGGAAACTGATCAGGGAGGATATTTACCGGTTCGTGCGCGAACGGGAAAAGCTCCGTTCTCAGGAACCCCGCGACGATATGGTGATCGTTACAGCGGAGGAGCTCGACCCCTATCCCGGAGCATTTCTGAAAGATGACCTGGAAGAGAAGGTTGCCGATGCCTGCCGGATCCTTGCCGATACCTACCGGAGTGAAGGTGCCGAAAAGGATGAAGTTGAAACGATATACAATATTGAGATTGCACACAGTGAGGCCGTAGAAAGGGAAAGCAGCTTTCAACGGTTTATGGAGTTGCAGGAAAAGTGGCGGGAAATGATGTGGCTGACTGACAAACAAGCGGTGAGGTCGAAGCTTAGAGAAATCCTGGTGAATCTGGAGGTATAAGTATTCACGCTTTGTCGTTTTACAGGATCTTGAAGCTCCCCGCAATCCCGTATAAGCGGGATTAAGGAAAATTATATTTTTTTATTCGCTCGCTAACCCCGCCGAAAGCACCGGGCGGGGAGAGTGCTCGCTCTTCGGTTTAAAATGAACGAGAAAGATTCTGTCGAGACCATATGTCAGGAAATGTTTGGGGAGCTTGCACAAAACTTTCCCGTTTCATGCGCGAGTGACGAATTTTACTACTTTCCCCAGATCAAACATCCCGAACCGGACTGGAGCGTATGGGACCGCTTTTCTCCCGGGACAGTTTCCGAATTCGCACATCGTCTGTCATTATGGGAGGGGAGATTTGACCGCCTTTTATTGTCCGAAAAAGATCCGGAAACCCTGGCGGAGATTTCTCTCTATAAAAAGGCTGCACGAACCCTCCGGGAACAGTTGTCGGATGTCAGGACCTGGCAGAGACAACCCACATTTTACCTGACCCTCGTCTGTATCGGGCTTGCCGAGGCGCTCGAGGACGAAGACCCCGGCGCGAAGCACGAGCGTGCCGGGACCGTTGCCGAATATCTTGATGAAGTTAGTCATAATATGACCGATGTTCCGCTCCTCTTTCTCGATATGGGACAGGAAATGGTTTCCGATACCAGAAACTATCTGGTCCTTCTCAGTCAGGAACTGACCGAGTTGAAACCGGCCTTTGATGCGCTGGATCGATTTAACGAGAGGCTTTTAGCAGTATCGACACGGGAGGATTTCCTGCTGCCGCGAGAACTGCTCGAACTGATATTCCGTTTTCACCTTGCCTGCGACATGGGGATCGACGAGGTGGAGTATACACTTGATGAAGAGATCCGGGAAACGGAAGCAACCCTGGAGAGAGAGGCCGGGAGCTTGTCATATGGAATTGGTCTGGATCATAAAGTGCGTTGGAAATGGCCTGATGTCCTTGAGAGCATTCCGATACCCGCGCTCGGGAAAAACGGAATTGTCGGGTTTTACCGGGAGGAAGTAGCACGGCTCGCAGCGCATTGCCTCAAAGAGGGTTGGATTTCTGAGGAGTTTGTTGCCTCCTGTCCTGTCCGCGTTGCCCCTACGCCCCCCTCGCTTTCGGCAATCCGCGCTGCTTCCAGTTACAGTATACCGCCGAAACATCCTCCCACGGGCGGGGTGTTTTATGTCATAAATACTAATGTTTCGGATGCTGCCTATCGAGAGAACTACCGGGAGTACAGGATGCTTTGCGCCCACGAGACCTATCCCGGTCATCATCTGCTCGATGCCTCGCGCTGGAGCATGGAGAACCCCTTTCTGCGGACTGTCGAACAGCCTCTTTTCTACGAGGGGTGGGCCTGTTTCTCCGAAAAGATCATGAAACTGACGGGATATTATACCGATCCTGCCGATTCCTTACTCCTCGCCAAACGGCGGCTCTGGCATGCGGTAAGAGGAAAGGTCGATATCGGTCTTCAGACGGGAACAATGGATGTTCTTGCCGCCGCCGAGTATCTCACGAAGTCGGGAATAAGCGCGAAAAGGGCCGGCGATGCGGCACGCAGATATCCGTTGAATCCGGGATATCAACAATGTTATACAATCGGGGAGCGCCGGTTCCGGAATCTCTATGAAAAGTATGGCGGGAATGATCTGCAAAGGTTTGTAAAAACCATACTGAGCGGGGGCGAGATAGCCCTCGCGGACCTCGAAAAGAAACTCAAAGGTAAAACAGCTGATGGAGGAACATAGTCGGCTGTCATTTCTCTTCAGAATAACTGGAAAATCGAAAAGGAGGAAGACTTGGATAAAGTTATCGGTTTTCACTCCGAGTGGAACCTGGGAAGCCCCGGTGGCTGGGACTATCAGCGAATCACTCAGATAATCGGGAAGGAGATCTGGGAGAAGCATTTTTCCGGCGCCCTCGATGTGATTCTCGATTTTGATCATCCCTTTCTCCATCCGGTGAATAATTTTGTCGATATGCTGACCGAGGCCCACCGCCTGAGGGAGGGGTTAAATCCGGGTTTAATCGCTGTTGTTGCGGAAGAGGAGACCCTGGAAGACGTTACTGAAAACAGGAACCTTGTCGATCACCTGAATGCCGTCGCGGGGATTTCAAGCGCGCTTATGGCGCCGCATGAACTGGAACTCCAAAAGGGGCGTGTCTCATGGCGTGGCCAGTTGGTATCTGTCATCTTTATGGACTTTAACACCGACGTCCTTTTGACGCTGCATCGCAAGCTGAAACTGGCACCCCTGCTTCAGGCGGTATGGGAGGGGAGGGTTATTAATCCGCGGGGCACCGAACCGATCAATTCCAAGAGTATGTTTGAGGTCATTACCGATCCCCGGAATAAATACCGTTTCCATGAGGAAACAATTCTGCGAACTCCCTGGACCCGCCAGTTTTACCCCCGAAAGACCGAAGGCCCGGAAGGCGAGCAGATATCTCACCTTGTCGAGTGGACCCGCGCAAACTGGGATAATCTCGTCCTGAAGCCGGAACGCGGATATTCGGGAAAAGGCGTCAGCGTCGGGGGCATCAATCATGATGTCGATACAATTATAGAAGGGGCTCTGAATAACGGCGAGTATGGCGGTTATATCGTCCAGGAAAAGGTTCCCCTGAGTCTCTGGACGGAAAAGATTCCCGAGCTTGATTATGAAAACAACGTGGTGAAGGAGTCTGAATGCCAGACGGATTTCAGGTGTCTTTTCGGACAGAAGGGACTCTTCGGGTTTCTCTGCCGGTACGGCGGCGTTCCCACGAATGTGGGGAGCGGTGGCGGCGTCCAGCCCCTTGCGGTTATCGACTCGAAAATGGGTATCGGCGAGGCAACGGAAAGAATTAATGACCATATTCTGAAAAAAGGGTACGACGAGGTTTTGGAAGCGGTGGAATATCAGGAGGAAATGGCCCTGGAGCATGAGTTTACCTACCTTTTAGGGCCCATAAAGATTGCCCTCAGGCCCCGATTGATTACCACCGGACAGATGAAGGCACTTGCATCCTATTGCAGTGCCATATGGGCGGATTGTCTCACTCTGGAGGAGATGTGGTTTGCCGATGAACTGAACGTAATCCGTGATATGGACCCCGATGAGCTAATACTGGTGAAGGCGCAGCCCTGGAGAGGTGCGCCGGCCATCTTTGCCTCTGACGGGCTCTTCAGCTTCGGAGCGCATGTGAAATGACGGTACAGGTCGATGAAAACTGGTGGAAGGACCTTTTTGACGAGGTCTATCTTATCACCGATGCCCGTTCGGTCTGCGATGATGAATTGACCTGCCGTGAGGTCGATTTTCTTGAGAATTCACTTCTTCAAGACAAATCGGCTCCCGTTCTGGATATGTGCGGGGGGCAGGGCCGTCATTCACTCGAACTTTCCCGTCGCGGCTTTGAAAATGTGACGGTTCTGGACTATTCCGAATACCTGATAGAGATAGGGAGAAGAAGGGCCGAAGAAGAGGGGCTTGCTACCGAGTTCGTCCGGTGTGATGCCAGGGATACTGATTTGCCCGGTGAGAGCTTCAAGTTTATCATCGTCATGGGAAGTTCCTTCGGATATTTTGAGAATGAGGGTGAAAACAGCCAGATCCTTAATGAGTCCTTCCGACTCCTCTTACCCGAAGGATCATTGCTCCTGGATCTCGCCAACAAGGAGTACGTCCTGAAAAACTTCACACCCACGTCCGAGCACCGCGTCAATGACGACATTACCGTGAGACGTGAAAGAACGCTGGGAGACGATGTCATCTTCAGTCGCGAGATCGTCACCTCCGCAAAATACAATTGTATCAGGGACCAGACCTATCTCACCCGTCTTTACAGCCCGGAGAAAATCTCCGAGCTCATGTATTCGGCCGGTTTTGCCTCCGTCACTTGTGAGAAAGACTTTATGGACCGCACGGGAAGGGGGGACTATGGAAGCATGACCAACCGGATGGTCGTCACCGGCACGAAAGACAGCGGGTAAGCCCGCCTGCTGGTTTCGCCAATTCCCGGTCATTGCGAGTCCCGATGAAATCCCGATTTATCGGGAAGCAATCTCATCCATTCAATGTCATTCCCGACCTGATCGGGAATCCAGTCATTTTTCATTCATTGTAGCTGCCTGATTAATTCCTGTCATTGCGAGTGAAGCGCGGCAATCTCTTTTTTTTTACTCTAATCCTTACCCCTTATTCCTTAATCCTTGTTCCTTTTAGCATGCCCATTTATGGGCGCTTTTTCTTCACGTCATTGCGACCAAACTTCCCGTCAGTGCACGCAAAATATCTGTCATTGCGAGCGAAGCAATCCTGTTTTTATCCTTTGTGACTTAGTGCCTTTATCACTGTGCCTTTTCTTTTCCTCTGTGCCTAGTCCCTTGCACTTTCCCCTTGACAAATGAACCATTTCGCCTTATTGTTCGCCGCCTTTAACGATAATCCGCAATATTACTTCGACAAATAAGGAAAGACATGAAAATAGGCCTTGTCGGGCTTCCCAACTCGGGAAAGACGACAATATTCAATGCACTTACAAAATCCGAGGCGGAAGTGACTTCCTACGCGAGCCAGAAGGCGGAGCCGCATATCGCCATCATTGAAGTCGCAGACGACCGGGTGGATACACTCACAAAGATGTATCAGCCGAAAAAGACAACCTTCGCGACGATAGAAATTGTCGATTTCGTCGGCTTTTCCGAAGGGACGTCACGAAACGGTGGCCTGCCTTCGTCATTTGTGACGCATATCAAGACCATGGATGCCATTGCCCTGGTCGTTCGGAATTTTGGAGATAATTTCAGCGAAGCGCCCGACCCACTCGGAGATATCGACACTATTCTTACGGAATTTATCCTTTCGGATCTCATTATTACCGAAAACCGTCTCGAAAAGATCGAAGAGGCCTTCAGGCGGGGTAAGAAAACGGTTGAACTTGAGCGTGAGGAAAAACTCCTTCGCAGGATAGAAGATACACTGAATGAAAACCGGCCCGTCAGGGAAATCGAGCTTTCCGGTGAAGAAAGACGCATCATTGCGGGCTTTCAGTATCTCACTCAAAAACAACTTCTCGTTATCATCAATTCCTCTGAGGAAAATTTCGGTAAAAACAGCGGCCTCACAAGTGCCGTCGATGCAAAATATTCAGCCATAGAGTTTGCCGGGAACTTCGAAATGGAACTCTCTCGCCTCGATGATGAAGAGGGCGCTCTTTTCATGGAGGATATGGGGATCCAGGAATCTGCCCGCGACCGGCTGACCCGCTCGGCCTATGAACTCCTTGGACTCATCAGTTTCATTACCGTCGGTACCGATGAGGTACGGGCCTGGACGATACACAGTGGCGACACCGCCCTCGATGCGGCAGGAACGATCCATTCGGATCTTGCACGCGGCTTTATCAGGGCAGAATGCTTTTCCTACGAAAATCTGGTCAAATGCGGTTCCGAAAAGGGAGTCCGCGATAAAGGCCACTTTCGCCTCGAAGGAAGAGATTACGTTATAAGTGACGGCGATATCCTCGGTATCCGCTTCAGTGTATAAGGAAAAAACACCTTCGCCATAGCAGCCAAAGTGCAATCAGGTTCCTCGCTCAAATCTCGGTATCCAGGATATAGGCCTCAAGATCTTCCAGTTTGATATACTTCTCACTGATCACCTTGCCGCGTATAGATATCCCCGCCTCATGAACCGACTCCGGATCACCTGTGACAAGGTGGTGCCACTCTGCAAGCCCCTTTCCCTCGGCAAGACGGCGGTAGGAGCATGTCACTGGTAACCACTTAAACTCGTCTATTTTGTCGTTGGTTAAGACAATACATTCAGAAAATACTTTAAGTCTGGTTTCGTAGAATCTGCATCGGCAGGTTTCCAGATTGAGATAGCGGCACGCAACCCCCGTGTAGTGAATCTGCTTTGTCTCTTCGTCTTCGAGTTTCAGGAGGCAGCACCGCCCGCAGCCGTCGCAGATGGATTCCCATTCTTCCTGCGTCATTTCCTCGAATGATTTCGTGAGCCAGAATTTTTCTTCCTTTTTCGTCATAATAGTAATTTTAAAGATATTTTACGATTCTATATTTACTCTTCAATTTTCTATAATCGATGAATAGATGTGAACTGAACAGCGACCGCAATCACCGTTGCTTGCAGCGGTATTAGCGAGTAAATAAAAATACATTTTTCCTTAAACCCGATAATCGGGATAAATTCTAACTTACTAAACAGTCAGAGATTCCCCGCAACTGTCGGAGCAAAAGAGGAGATCCCGCTTGTACGGGATGGCGGGGAGCTTCAAGTTCATAGTATGATTTTAATAAACAATCAAGGGTACAAATAATAAGAAAGTGAAGTCAAATAATGATAAAACAAGATATTCTACATAGTATGTCGAAAATATGTCGACATACTATGTAGAATATGATACTATCTGTACAAATTTAACGGATACACGTTAATTTTTCTGACCATTATCGGTATAGAGTTATAGAAAATGATAGAGACAATCAGGAGGCAAATACCATATAGCGAATTTGACTATCAGGTTCTGATGGATTGCCTGAAGGATTATGCGCATCCGAGAGACAAGGTATCGGATCTCCTCAGAAAGGGCCATATCACACGAATCAAGAAGGGGCTGTATGTCTTCGGTGAAAAGTACCGTCAAGGTTCCGTTTCGCGTGAGGTACTGGCAAATCTGATGTATGGACCGTCTTATATCTCACTTGATTATGCCCTCCATTATTACGGATTAATCCCTGAAAGGGTCGAAGCGTTAACATCGGTATCACTCGGACGGTCAAGACGTTTTTTTACACCTGCCGGTCTTTTTATTTATCGCATGATTCCGCTCGAATCATTTCGGATTGGCATGGACAGTGTGGAGCTTGAGGATGGGCGATCTTTTCTTATAGCCACACCAGAAAAGGCGCTCGCTGATAAAATCCGGGATAGTCGTGGGGCAAATATCTCAACACAACGGGATATGAAGACATACCTTTTTGAGAATTTGCGAATCGATAAGGATACCCTCGTAGAATTGAGTTCCGAACGGATCGATAAAATTGCAGAAGGGTATCGGTCACAGCGAATCAGGATGCTTGCACGGTTAATTAAGAGACTGAAGGCCAGGTAGGAGGAGATTTACAAACATATGCACGAAGCTATTGCTCGTATGCTTTCAAAGTATGAAACAAGTTCCATAGAAAACTATACAAGAGCAATCAGAGAAATTTTTCAGGAAATTACCTTGCTTGGGCTCTGGCGTGGCAAATTCTTTGAAAGAGCGGCCTTTTACGGAGGTACGGCACTTCGGGTTATCTATGGTCTTGATCGTTTTTCTGAGGATCTTGATTTTACACTCCTGAGTCAGAAAGAGCAATTTGACATGTCCCAATACACCGATGCTGCAGAGAAGGAAATAAAGGCTTTCGGATTTGATGTGCATATCGAGGTGAAGAAAAAAACAAAAAAGAGTGAGGTGCAATCGGCGTTTCTGAAGGCCCAGACGATCGAACAGCTTATCCTTATAAATGCGCCAGATGAAGTGACTCGTGAAATTCCAAGAGGGCAGGTGATAAAAATTAGACTGGAAGTGGATATCGATCCTCCGCCATCATTTCAGACGGATGCAAAATATCTGCTGACGCCCATCCCCTTTTCGGTTCGAACAGTTGCCTTGCCCGATCTCTTTGCAGGGAAAATGCATGCAGTACTCTGCCGTCGATGGAAAACCAGGGTGAAAGGGAGAGATTGGTACGATCTTGTATGGTTTGTCACATACTATCCCAAATTGCACCTTGCTCACTTAGAAGCACGAATGCGTCAGACAGGGGATTGGAATGAAAAAGAGGTTTTGACACAGAATGCCTTTATGAAAATAATGCATGAAAGAATTGAATCACTTGATGTTGGGCAAGCGCGTCGAGAAGTAGAGGCCTTTGTTAAAAATCCCGATTCGCTTATTATTTGGTCGCAGAAATTCTTCCATGAGATTGTTTCGAGAATTACTCTGCAATAAACCAGAATGAACGGAAATTAGAGATTAAGTAAAGCGTTAAACAAAACCCTAATAAAGCACTTTCTTAGAAGTATCTCAAGGCGGCGTTTTATATGTGAAGCAACCCGCCGCCCTCGGGGCGGGGCTTTCCGGTAAGGAAGCCGAAGGCGAATACTATATTCCTTTTTAATTGCGCCCCTTGACCCGCCCTCAGGGCGGGGCTTACGGGTGCGCTCCCGGTCAGAAGTGACGCAGCTTTATTGCTCCGGTTGAATCTCTGTCTCCGGCTTGACAAGCTGTTTCACCGCCTCTATCTGAGCCTTGCTGGCATCCAGCTCATCAGCGAGTTTCTGAATTACGCCCTTAAGTCTCTCGTTTTCTTCATAAATGTTTTGGCTATCGTCAACCGCTAATTGAAGGGCGTCTCTCTCTATGACAAGCGCAGCTACTTCATTCAATAAATTATCGTGCTCTACCTGTAAAGCGGCGGCATTTTTCAGGCGTTCCTCGTTCTCTGTTATAACTGACTGCATCGAAGTATTTTTCTTTTTCAGCTCTTCAATCTCTTTTGTGAGGGTCCCGATCTGTTCCTTCAGCTTCGCGGGATCATTTGCCTCATCATTCATACTGGCTATATGCTCCTGCAGTGCGTCAGCTTTTTCAATCAAGACGAGATTAGCCTTTTCCATAGACTCTATGTATTCGATAGTCTTTGAGAGGTATTTTGTGTAATCGGGCTTTTTCTCACGTTCGACACCCCAGACATAATAACCGATAACAATACCCGCGACGAACAAAACAACGATACCTGCAAGGTACATTAAGAACTCTTTTCTCTCTTTAGTCATGGCTCCCTCCTTAGGAACACCGTTTATATTAAGGAAACGGTTGATAAAGATTAATAGACAAAATGCATTATAGCACTATGCGGGGCGAGAGAAAACAGTAGAAAATAAAATAATCAGGGCAGGGCATTTGTCGCTGGTAACAATCAGTATCAATTTGTATTATAGTTATTTAGACCACTAATGTTATATAATACATTAACATAACATGTGACATGACAAATGGCATTCGTCGTGTATCATTCGCTCTTCAGGCCGTCTGATGACGGGGCGGTTTTCTCAGCTTCACCGGTTCGGCCGGTTTTCTGCCGATCCTCAGATTCAGCATTTCAACGAAGACAGAGAAGGCAACGGAAAAATAGATATACCCCTTGGGGATGTGAAAACTCATTCCTTCCGCCACCAGTGTGGCACCGATCAGGATGAGAAAGCTGAGAGCAAGGATCTTGATGGTAGGGTGAATGTCGATAAAATTGCTGATGGGACGGGCGGCAAACATCATGACAATGACGGCAATAACAATGGCAAGAATCATGATGTGAACATGCTGAGCGAGTCCCACGGCGGTGATGACGGAATCGAGGGAGAAGACGATATCGAGGACCATGATCTCCAGAAGGACACCCACAAAGGTTGCTCCTTTGTGGCTTCTCGTCTTTCGTGCCTCTTCGCTTTCGAGGCTGTTATGAATCTCAAGGGTGCTCTTGATAAAAAGAAACATGCCGCCGAAGATGAGGATCAAATCGCGACCGGAAAAGGCGTGCTCGAATATGGCAAAAAACGGTTTCGTCAGGGTCATGATCCAGACGAGGGAAAGGAGGAGCGCGATACGGCTTATCATTGCCAGGGCGAGGCCCATGATCCGTGCTTTCTGGCGCCGTTTTTCGGGCAGACGGCCCACGAGGACTGAAATGAAAATAATATTGTCGATTCCCAGTACGATCTCAAGTGCCGTCAAGGTTGCCAGCGCAACCCATGCCTGAGGTTCATACAACCATTCCATGGCCTTCTCCTCTATGTCGTATATGTTTTTCTGTCATTGCGAGCATATTTCCCCGTCATTCAACGTCATTCCCGACCTGATCGGGAATCCTGTCTTTTCTCATTCAGTGTAGCTGCCCGATTAATTCCTGTCATTGCGAGTCCCGATGAAATCGGAACGCGTCAATCTCTTTTTTTTTACTCTAATCCTTACCCCTTATTCCTTAATCCTTGTTCCTTGTAGCATGCCCATTTATGGGCGCTTTTTCTTCACGTCATTGCGAGTCCCGATACAATCGGGACAAAGCACCCTCGTTCTTTTTTTGTCATTCCGGAATCCGCGAAAGCGGATATCCGGAATCCAGATTCCCCCTAATCCATATCCCTTTGTCCCTCTGTCCCTAATCCCCAATCCAATCCCCTTTACATTCGGGAAAACAGCAGTTATATTATACACAACTTTATCAATAATGGAGAGCATGAACTATTTATGAAAACACAGGATAACGAGGACCCTGCCAGTAAGCGCAAGAGACCCGACATCGAAATACGCGAGATGGAAATCGAGGATCTTGCGGCAGTCTTTAATCTGGGAGAGAAGCTCTTTCAGGCCCGCGAGGTGCCCAATCTCTACCGTACCTGGGACGAGTACGAAGTCGTCGACTTTTTCGACAGCGATACGAGCCACGCTTACGTGGCCGAAATGGGCGACGTCATCGTGGGATTTGCCTTGGGCTACATCGTGACGAAGCGAAATTCCGCCTGGAAATACGGCTATCTCGTCTGGCTCGGCGTGGAGCCTGAACTGCAGCGCTCAGGCATCGCCACGAAGCTTTACAAGGAGGTTCGCGACTCCATGCTGGAAGAAGGCGTCAGGATCGTCTTTGTCGACACCGAGGCGGACAACAGAGACGCCCTCAAATTTTTCTCCCGAATGGGATTCGGAAAACCGGAGGAACACCTCTACCTCTCGTTGAACGTGGACGACAAGCTCCGGGAATCGAGGCTAAAAAACGGGAATAACAGGCACAAAAAGAATGGCCGCCATTAGAAAACAGAAAATCCGCCACATTCTGCAGGGAATCATTGATATTTACAGCCCCTCCGGCAAGGAGGAAGAGATCCTCGATTTTGTCTACCGGTATCTGAAGAAGGAGAATATCCCCGTCATCCGGCAGGAGATTGACGAGAGCCGCTATAATATCGTTGTTGTTCCCCCCGATGCGGACCCTCAGCTTGTCCTGGTGGGGCATCTCGACACCGTTACCGCCTACGATCTCGACCACTACAGTTTCGTGAGAAAAGGGAACAAAGTCTCCGGCCTGGGAAGCGCCGACATGAAAGGTGGCTGTGCCGCCATGATCGAGGCATACATTGCCGCCTGGAATGAGCAGGGAGGGGCAACACCGGCTGCTTTGGCCCTGGTGGTGGGCGAGGAGGAAACCGGTGACGGCGCCGAGGCATTCGTCAAGGATTATCATTTTCCCTGGGCCATTATCGGCGAGCCCACGGAGCTGAAGCCCTGTCTCAGCCATTACGGATACCTGGAATTTCAGGTATCATCGCGGGGCAAACGTCGCCATGCTTCGCTGGCGCACAAGGACAACAATCCCGTCGATGCACTGCTCCGGTTTCTGCTGGAGCTTTCCACCTATTTTGAAGAGCGGTATCC
>JAFGBH010000053.1 GCA_016933215.1 Deltaproteobacteria bacterium
CTTCTTCGCCGTTCGGCTGCAGGAGTTCACCGATGAAAACACTGGAGTTTTTCACGAAGAACACCACGGGGAGGTCTCCCGCCAGGTCTTCCAGACGCTGGGCATAGGCGTCCTCTTCCCCGAGCGCTGGGACGGCGAGTCCGAAGATGACGACCTCGGCATTGGCGCTTTCCTGATGAATCAAATCGCGAATGCTTTGTTCCGGTGACCGAAGAAAGACCTTTGCTTCCGCCTTGATTCGGATTTCGGGCAGCAATTTCTCCAGGTACCGTTCTGTATTTGTTTTGACCAGTTCGCTGGAAGCCACACTCAGAACTTGGATCCGCGCATCGCTCCATTCCGGATTGAGGGTTATCAGATACCCGAGAAGCAGCATGAGATCTCCGTTCTGTTTGAGTCCTCCCCACCATACGTGAATTGTCCGCTCCACCCCTTCGCGGGGGAACAGGTACCTGGGCTTGATCCGACCGATAATAAAAGATTTTCTCAGTTTTTCGAGGTGGCGCATGACCTTGAGAAAATCGATGAACAATGGGCGTTCCTTCGGCCATCCCACGAGAATGGTATTGCTCTCGATCCCGGCCATTCCGTTCGCTTGAGAAACATCGGTGATGCCTTCCACAATGTTCTCCATGACATGGAACTCCGCGAAGACTGAAAGTCCCTCGTTGTTGAGCAGTGTCTGAATTTCTTCCTGCATTCCCATGACGTCGACATCATCTTGGAGCAAATCTCCCACCATCAGGTGACAGACAGTCACAATGCCCCGGCCCTGGCTGAACCAGTTGCCAAACCGGACCAGGTCGAGATGCGCAACGGGATCTGATACGAAGACAAGGACATGGGGTCGCCAGTTCCTCGCGCTCATGGGCCGGTCGGCGAGACGCAGCAGGGCCCAACGGATCAGTGATTCGTATATCCCCCGCCGGGCATCCCCCCACCGAGCGGTATGATGCCGTTTCGACAGGAGAAGCCAGAGGAACAGTTCAAAGATGATGGCAATGACGCCCGCCGCAGCGTTGATGAGAAAAATGACGGCGATGCAGGCGATCCCGCCTGCGAGATTGACAAGCCAGGGAATCTTCAGCCTCGGGCGCCATGACGTATCGCCACTCAGAGTTTCCAAGGCCGCAACGATATTGATCATGCCATAGGTGGTCAGAAAAAACACGGTGACCACCGTCGCCACGGCGTTCAGGTCTCCAAGAAAAACGGCCCCCAGGGAGATCATCAGAGAAAGAACAAGTCCTGGAAGCAACTCCCGCTGTTCTCCCATCGTCCACCCTAGGAATCGGGGGGCCAGGTGATCCTTTGCCAGGGCCTGAAGCGTGCGGGGTGCCCCCAGCATGGAGCCGACCGCCGAAGAAAAAATAGCCCCCCAAAGACCGGGCAGTATCAGCAGGGCTCCGAGAGGGGCAATGGAAAGCCAGACCAGTACGTTTCCGCGAAGCTCTTTTGCGTCTATACTAATAAAAAGTAGAATGGGAACGATGAGGTATATTGCAAAACCGGTCAATACCGCCGCTATCGCCCCTATGGGAATTGAACGGCCCGGATCCTCCAGGTCTCCTGAGAGGCCCAGACCCGCCATTACCCCCGTCACGGCCGGAAAAAAGATGGCGAATCCGAGCCAGAATCCCAGGTCGCCAGAATGATAATCGAGGGGAAACGGTTTCCCCCACCCCTGGGACAACGTGCCGACGGCAAGGGCCAAGAGCGATATACCGATCAGAACCACGACAGGAATCTGCACCTTCAAGGCAAGCCGAGTCCCCGCCATGGACAGGAGACCCACGGCAGCAATGATTACGAAGGTGACCATTTGAAGGGGAATCTCAGGCCAGACAAAACGCAACGACTCAGCAAGACCGTATGCATAGAGGGTTACGGAAAAAACCTGCGATAAATACAGGGGTAGGCCGATGGCGCCGCCGATTTCCAGCCCCAGGCTGCGAGATATGATGTAATAGGCGCCGCCCACACCAACCCGTGCATTGGTGGCAACCGAGGAAAAAGAGAGAGTGGTAATCAGGGTGATGGAGTTTGCCAGGATAACAATAATGATAATGCGATAGAGCCCCAGATGCCCAACCAACCAGCCGACTCTCAGATACATGATGACGCCCAGGATCGTCAGGATCGTGGGCGTAAAGACGCCGAGGAAGGTCCCCAGCTTCCTGTTATTATTAGCGTTTTTCATAGCGTCTGAATATGGTATGCTCCTGCTGGCACCGCTGAAAAGAATGAATACGAAAACAAATTGCCGCTGTCCCGATTATATATGATATGTTTTGCAGTATATTATCGTTCAGAGAATCAGTCAAATCATTATGTCGGAGAGGATGCTGGAGTCAGGCCTCGACGGGCTGTTGCCCTGATTGGCTTTCCTGCCATTCATAGATGCCTCCATGTGTTTTAACCAAAAGATAGCGGCTCGCTTCTTAATTATCCCGCGTCACTTCTCTCTCCAAAAACTTCATTTAAATTGGGAATTTGCGTTGCCATTCTTCGATTTTTTACAGTTTGGTATTGAAGATTTGAAGTGGTAATGGTGACTTTTTATTACTAATTAATTTTACTGATTTGCAGGCGTAGTTGATTCTCTGCTTCTTCTAGAAATCAGTTGATTCTAGTGTCTGCATAGCATCCACGCTTTCAATACGAAGCAACTATTTTCTCTTCTCGATTCTTATAACCAAGGGCCTTTTTCAACGCTTCATCTGTTATTGCCGGCGAATCGTCCAGGGCAAACTCCCCTTGTATCCAATGATCCTTCCGTATACTGTTGGAATCAATATCAGCAGCCGCTTTGTGACAGAAGATGTTTTGGGGATGCATTATGTGGTGATGCATGGGGAACCCTCTCCCGCTCATCATGCCCTGTGCATAACTATATGCTGCCAGCCGTTCATAGATGCGTTACCCCAAAACAATTATAAAATTTATTGTTGCAGCGTAATACACTCCGATTACCTTTCGCAATCATTTTCTTCCCAGGTACCTGATATTAATACTATTATTATGTAATAAACTAAAAATATACTGGCTTTAAACAATAATAAATGGTCAAATAATGCATACATTGCCTTTATTATACGGTACACTCAGAAAAAGAAAAAGTGAGCAACCGCCATGACGCGGTAATACCGGTCGGAGGAAACTGTCACAGTGATTGTGCTCAAGGAAAACATATGCACCGATCTTTCGCAGGCCCTTCGAAGGGAGTGGCTTGAAACGAACGGCCTCGGAGGCTATGCCTCAAGCACCATTGTGTGCTGTCATACTCGGAAATACCATGGGCTGCTTGTCGCAAACCTCGATGAACCGGGAGGACGGTTTGTACTCCTCTCCAAGTGCGAAGATTCGATCGTTATCGATGACAGAGAGTATTTTCTGTCAATTCACAAGTACCCGCTCGCATATCATCCGGAAAATGACAATTATTTAAAAGAGTACTCACAGGAGATCGCCCCCCACTTTACCTTCCATAAGGGAGACGCCGTACTTCATAAGGAACTGATGCTCCTTCCGGAGGAAAATACCCTGCTGATCCGGTATCATCTGAAAAAGGCTGCCGCTCCCGTGCATTTGAAGGTGAGGCCCTTTCTCGCCTACAGAAATATTCACGGATTGGCGGTGGAAAACGATTCTTTGCAGCGGGAAACACAGACGATATCGCGGGGCGTGGCGATCTCGCCCTATGAAGGAATGCCGTCCCTGTTCATGGAGGTCAGTGGCACCTATGAGTATCATCGGTTGCCCCTCTGGTACCGAGACTTTGAATACGGGGAGGAGCAAAAGAGGGGATTCCCTTGGAGGGAAGATCTGTTCGCTCCTGGACTCTTTGAACTCGTCCTTTCGGAAGGAGAAGAGGCCACTTTTTCGTTTTCCACCGATAAGCAGAAATTTGATATCGACAGACGCTGGCAGTTTGAATGGCGTCGTCGCACGGATAGGGGAAAAGGTAGGGCAACACCATCGCTCGCGTCAATGCTTGCGTTGTCGGCCCGGAGCTATGTGATAAAAAACCGCAAAGGAAAACGGTCGATTGTTGCCGGCTATCACTGGTTCTACGAGTGGGGACGAGACACACTCATCAGTCTTCCGGGATTAACCTTTCATGCGGGACGGGTCGAGGAAGGCATCGAAATCCTTGATCACATGGGGGGCCTTCGAAAAAACGGGTTCATTCCCAATAATATTTCCGAGGCAGACGAGGCAATCGCCTATAATTCTGTCGATGCATCGCTGTGGTTTTTCTGGTGCATACAGGAATTTCTGAAAGTGACCGGCAATTATTCCCTTGTCCGGGAGCGTTTCTGGCCCACACTGTATGATATAGTGCTTGCCTATTACGGGGGAAGGACAGACCAGGTTTCATTTCTGAAGAACGGCCTGCTGCGAGTCGGCACCGAGTCGACACAACTTACCTGGATGGATGCAAAGGTCAATGATATTCCCGTCACGCCCCGTCACGGCTGTCCAATCGAAATCAACGCACTCTGGTACAATGCCCTCTGTCTCACGAAGGAACTCTCGCAGACCTTCGGTATCAGTGTAGATGAAATTAACCTTGCAAACCTTATAAATGAGGTTACAATATCCCTCAACACCTGTTTCTGGATCTCTGAAAAAGGATATCTTGCCGACCTCTGGATGCCCGAGAGCAGTACCCGTGATGAGTCGATGAGGCCCAATCAGATCTTCGCCGTTTCACTTCCTTACTGTGCGCTGAATTTCGAGAAAAAAGCGAGCATCGTCAAACGCGTCACTAAAGAGCTTCTCACACCGTACGGACTCAGAACACTCTCGAGAACCGATGCAGGATACCAGGGCAACTACGAGGGGTCCCCGGAAGAGCGTGACGGTGCCTATCATCAGGGAACAGTATGGCCATGGCTTTTAGGACACTATGGTGAGGCACTTTCTAAAGTGAGCAGTGATTCATCTCAGGTTCGGCACACATTGAAGCCAATACTCGACAGCCTTTTCGATCATCTCAGTGACGCGGGAATCGGGCATATTTCGGAAATATTCAGCGGAGATTACCCCCATCAACCGGATGGCTGTATTGCACAGGCATGGAGTGTTGCCGAAGTACTCCGTTTATGTACATTGCTCGAAATTGACCGATAACATAGCGTGTGCTCCGAATCTTTCGGATGCATCGATGTGGGGAAATCGTTATGAAGGTATTAATGTTCGGGTGGGAATTCCCCCCGGTAATCAGTGGCGGTCTGGGAACGGCATGCTACGGGCTTACGGAAGGTTTGTCACAGCTCAATATCGATGTCACGTTCGTGGTTCCCCGATCACTCCGCGGCTATGCGCACGAGCACGTTCGCCTCATTGATTCACAAACATATCATGATAGCGCCGCAGAAGAGACGGTTGACGACAGATGGGTTCATATCAAGGCCATAGACAGTTTTTTGATTCCCTACATGACCGAAAAAACTTACAAAGAAATGATTGAATCAGTTCTTTCGGAAAAGTCGTTTCATACCGATCCGGAAGTAATCGAGGGGATGGAGCTTTACGGCGAAAATATCTTCGACGAAGTTTTTCGATACGGGAAGATTGCCCGAACCATTGGGCAAAACGAACATTTCGACGTCGTTCATTGTCATGACTGGATGACCATACCTGCGGGTATAGAGGCGAGGGAGGCGTCGAAAAAACCGTTTATTCTGCATATCCATTCCCTGGAATCGGACAGAAGCGATCTCCACATGAATGAGAGAATTTACGGAATCGAACGTCTTGGCATGAGGGAGGCAGATCGGATCATAGCGGTCAGTCACTATACAAAAAAGAAAATTATCGAACAATACGGGATCGAGGATAAAAGGATACGGGTGATCCATAATGCCCTGTCAGGCACCGAGAGACGGCAAAAAATTCGGATCGATAAAGACGGTGCAAAGAAATACGTCCTTTTCCTCGGCAGAGTCACCCACCAGAAAGGCCCCGATTACTTTATCGAGGCAGCCGATACTGTCATCAGGAGGGCACCGAATGTACATTTCATTGTGGCCGGTTCCGGTGATATGACGGGTCGCCTCAAGGAGGAGGTGGCCGCCCGGGGGATAGAAAGAAATGTTCATTTTACGGGCTTTCTCAATGGCGCAGATGTTGAAAAGGCCTATGCCCTGAGCGATCTTTATGTTTTGCCCAGTGTCTCGGAACCTTTCGGGATCACGGTCCTGGAGGCATTGAACTATGACGTGCCCGTCATCGTGTCGCGTCATTCTGGTGTACTCGAAGTGCTTGAAGATTGCGAGACCTTTGATTTCTGGAACACGGAGGAACTTGCCGGCAAGATCCTTGCCATTTTGGGAGACAGTGATCTCTACAAGAAGCTGATAGCAAAAGAAAAAGAAAAACTCAAACACATGAGCTGGCTGGCAGCTGCCCGGAGCGTAATCGATGTCTACCAAGGGTTTCTAAGTTCGTAGGGTGCCAGGGCTCTCCGCCCGGCGACCGTTCAATTTTCTCAAGGACCAGATCGAATGGAGGTTTGAAACACATACATGAATAATGAACATAAGACAGAGTATCTTTTTGAGGCGAGTTGGGAGGTTTGCAACAAAGTCGGCGGGATATACACCGTCCTTAAGACGAAACTCAAACATGCCGTCGAACATTTTGGTGACCGTTACTTTCTCATCGGGCCCGAC
>JAFGBH010000054.1 GCA_016933215.1 Deltaproteobacteria bacterium
CGAACATCCGGCCAAACAGTTCCGAAAGCTGAATCCGGTGGGGTTCCATGCAAATGAACTCACATCACTGGGAGAAACCGAGATCGAGTCTCTCTTCGATGCCTCGATTTTCAAAGAAGTGGCAAAGAGCATATCCAACTAATAACATTGAATTTTCCCGCAATACGTTGCGGGGAATCTCCGACTGTTCAGTAAGTTAAAATTTATTTTCTGTGTTTTTTTGACAGGAAATAATTCCGTTAACGCACTAACCCCCGTTTATCGGGGTTGAGGAAACAATTTATTTCTTATGCGCTCGCTTTACAGTTCATAAAATACAGGTCTTCACCATCCGAGGGAGGTAACATGGAATACATCGGTCGAGACAGCAAGGAGCGGATCATAGCACGCTTTGCTACACACGTATCCTCAGGAAAGACCGATTTCTTCACAAGCGTGGGGTTGGATTTTGTCTTCGGCCGAAGGGAGGTACCCTATGTCTGGGACACGACCTCGGGTAAACGTCTTATCAACTGCCACTGCAACGGCGGCGTCTTCAATCTGGGGCAGAGAAACCCGAAGATTATTGCCGCCCTTACGAAAAGCCTGACCGAACTTGACATAGGAAACCATCATCTCATAAGCGAGCAGCGCGGCATACTTGCCGAGAAACTCGCCGAGACCATGCCGGGAGATATTAGTTATACCGTTTTCGGCGTGGGGGGAGGAGAGGCCATCGATTGTGCCATAAAACTTGCCAGGGGTTACACGAAAAAACCCACAATCATCTCGGCCGGCGGAGGCTATCACGGTCATACCGGTTTTGCCCTCGCCACGGGTGATGAAGAATTCAGGGAACCCTTCGGACCGAATCCTCCGGGTTTTATACAGGTCCCCTTTAATGACGGGTCTGCGCTTGCGAATGCCGTTGACGACGACACCGCCGCCGTTATATTCGAGACTATACCGGCAACCTGCGGCATGCCGCTGCCCGATCCCGACTTTTTCGCCTTCACCCATGAACTGTGCAGGAAAAAGGGCGCCCTTTTCATCATCGACGAGGTGCAGACGGGCCTCGGCCGTACCGGAAAGCTCTGGGGTATCGAGCATTTCAACGTGGTGCCCGACATCGTGGTCATCGGCAAGGGTCTTTCGGGGGGGGTCTACCCGATGAGTGCCACCTGCTTCAGGGCGAAATACGAATCCTTCTTTCATGAACATCCCTTTATCCATGTATCAACCTTTGGCGGGGCCGAGGTGGGATGTCCCGTGGCGCTTGCCGTACTGGAGGAATCAGGACGCCCCGAATTCCTCGAAAACGTCAACACCCTGGCAGGAATCTTTAAAAAAGAATTTGAGAAACTTAAAACGAAGCATCCTGAAATTCTCGTCAGGCTCCGTCAGCTCGGACTCATGATGGGAATCGAGATGGTAAATGATGCCTGTGGCCCCGTCATGTCAAAGACATGCTACGACAACGGTGTTCTCAGCATCTATGCCAATAACGACCGGAGAATAAGCCAGCTCCTCCCCCCCCTTATCATCGATGAGGCAACTGCCTATGAAATCATCGAAGGGGTGGACAGGGCCCTGGACGATACAAAAAAATTCCTGAATCTGTGAGGACGAGGCGCCCATGATGAAAGAAGGCATCGACACGCTCATCCTTGAGGATTTTGAAAAGGGACTCGATCCGAGACATCCCGAGATGAGTAAAATTCCCGCTCCCATTATAGGGTACGGGGAGATAAGCACCATTTTCGAAATCAAGAGCGCTTCGATGACGGGCTTCGCATTCAAGCGGATGCCTATATTCCAAACAATAGAAGAGATGAATCAGTATGAACATCTCTACCGGGAATACAACAGGCTTATCAGCAACGATATCGGCATACACGTTCCCGAGAGCGAAACGGTAAGGATCGTGCCAGATAAAGGGAACATGGTGGTGTATATCGTTCAGAAAAAACTGCCCCCGCAGTCTATCTGCAACCGTGTCATTAGCGTCATCGACGATACTTCCATCATTAGGCTCGTGAACCTTATACTGAGGGAGATGAAGAAAGTATGGGTTTTCAATTCATCGGGTGGAGAGAAGACCATCGGTTTCGACGGACAGATCTCAAACTGGGCGATAAAAGGCTACGAAGGCCCTGAGCCACCCAGGATAGACGAAAAGACCGAACTCTACTACATCGATACGAGCACCCCCCTTATGAGTCATAACGGTGTGGAAGGGCTGAATCCCGATCTTTTCCTGAGAAGCGCCCCCTCGTTTCTGGTATGGCTCATCAAATGGCTCTTTCTCGAGGACGTCATGACGCGCTACTACGATTTTCATCTCGTCGCCGTTGATCTTATCGCAAACTTTTACAAGGAGCAGCGGCCCGACATTATTCCGTCACTCATCGAGGCGGTGAATGACTTCTTCGAAGGAGAGACTTCTCAACTTCACGTCCCACCCATTAATGAGAAAGAGGTCCGTTCATACTATCGGGAGGATGCCCTGATCTGGAATCTCTATCTCAATCTCCGAAGATTTGACCGTTTTATCCATACGAGAATTCTGAGAAAGCCCTATACCTACATACTTCCGGGCACGATAAAAAGGTAGCAGATCCCATCAGAAAAGCCTTTACTTCTCTCACCTAATTTACTATTCTCTCACCGTTTATAAAGGCAACCTGTCACACATCAGAGCGCCTTATTTTTATATCGATGCACCATTTCCCTATAGATTGAAGTTCCCCCGCAACAAGTTGCGGGGAATCTCCGACTGTTAAGGAAAAATGTATTTTTTATTCGCTCGCTAACCCCGCCGCAAGCAGCGGGAATGCGCTCGCTTCTCAGTTCAAAAACCAAAAAGGGCGGAGAGAATATGGCAGAAACACAGGCATTCGACAATGAGAAATACCTGAAAGAGCAGACCGAGGCGATCCTCAAAAGGGTTGAGAGATTTGACAACAAATTGTACCTCGAATTCGGCGGAAAGCTTTTCTATGACTATCACGCCGCGCGTGTTCTGCCAGGATACGATCCGAATGTAAAGGTGAGACTCCTCCAGAAGCTCAAGGATAAGGCGGGCATTCTCCTTTGTATCTATGCCGGCGACATCGAGAGGAAAAAAATACGGGCGGATTTCGGTATTACCTACGACTCGGATGCTATGAAGCTCATCGATGATCTGAGGAGTTGGGGACTCGATGTCCTTGGAGTCATCATAACCCGCTTTGAGAAACAGCCTGCGGCCATTCTCTTCAAGAACAAGCTTGAACGGAGAGGGGTCAAGGTATTCACACACTCCTACACGAAGGGATATCCCACAGACGTTGACACCATTGTAAGCGACGAGGGCTACGGCGCCAATCCTCACGTCGAAACGGACAAACCCCTCGTTATCGTCACGGGGCCGGGACCGGGAAGCGGAAAACTTGCAACCTGTCTTTCCCACCTCTACCACGACTACAAGAGGGGGGTAAAATCGGGATACGCAAAATTCGAGACCTTCCCGATATGGAATATCCCGCTGAAACACCCGGTGAATATTGCCTATGAAGCCGCAACGGCAGACATACGGGACTTTAACCTCATCGACCCCTTCCACCTCGAGGCCTACGATAAGAAGTCGGTGAATTACAACCGCGATGTGGAGGCCTTTCCCGTTCTCAGGAGGATCCTTGAAAAAATTACCGGCGGGGAGTCCTTTTATAAATCCCCCACGGATATGGGTGTCAACCGATGCGGGTTCGCCATCGTCGACGATGAGGCCACCCAGGAGGCGGCAAAGCAGGAGGTCATACGACGATACTTCCGTTACCGGTGCGAATACGCCATGGGTTTTACCGACAAGGAAACGGTCCAGCGCGTGGAACTTTTTAATAAGGAGTTCAAAATCGAGCCTGAATACCGAAGCGTCGTGAAACCGGCGAGGGATGCCGCCCTCGAGGCACAGGAACAGGACAAGGGAAACGAAGGGATATACTGCGGTGCTGCCATTGAGCTGAAAGACGGCACAATAATAACAGGGAACAACTCTCCCCTTATGCATGCGGCTTCGAGTCTTGTGATACATGCAATAAAGCATCTGGCTGAAATTCCGAAAAAGATTCAGCTTCTCCCACCAAACATAACCGATTCGGTGCGGAACCTGAAAACGGAAATCCTGGATGAGAAATCGGTGAGCCTCGATCTGAATGAAACCCTTATCGCTTTAGGAATAAGCGCAACGACAAACCCGGCAGCCCAGCTGGCCATCGAAAAGTTGAAAGACCTGAAGGGCTGCGAGGTCCACATGACCCATATACCCACACCGGGTGACGATGCAGGGTTGAGACGAATCGGCGTCAATCTGACCTCCGAGCCCAACTTTTCCACGAAGAACCTCTTTATTGCCTGATCGGCAAAAGCCATAAACATAGACATTCAGCCGACATTCTATATATCAGAATATTTTTCGATTTTTACACTTGCCTCCCTTTGAGGTAAACCGGCTTCCCCTATAAAAATCTCCTTTTGGCACTGGACATTGAGCTTATTAAAGGCTATAGAAGCCGGGTGCAAAAACATAATTTATAAGGGGAGAACCATTTATGAAAACAGCGATTACAGAAATGTTTGGTATTAAGTACCCGATAATCTGCGGGGCAATGATGTGGCTTTGCAAACCTGAGCTCTGCGCTGCAATCTCAAACGCCGGAGGAATGGGCAATGTGACAGCTGCAAACTATGAAACAGAGGAGGATTTCCGGGCTGCCATCAGGGAGACGCGAAAACTCACGGACAAACCCTTTATGGTAGGTGTCACCATACTTCCCTCGGTACGTATAACGGCGGATCACTACAATATGTATCTCAGGGTCTGCGCGGAAGAAAAAGTAGCCGGCGTGGAAGTCTCGGGTGCTCCTGTCGATAAGGCCTGCGGGATGGAATATATAGAAATGCTCAACAAGGCAGGGGTCAAGCTATTTCACAAAGTAGGTTCAGTCAGGCACGCCATTCACGCCGAAAAGTCAGGTTACAGCGGAATTTACGCCGCGGGCATCGAAGAGGGAGGACATCCCCTCAACGATGACGTCTCCTCCATGGTACTCACACCGAGAATCGTTGAAGAGACAAACCTGCCCGTCGTCACCGTGGGCGGTATCGCAAACGGAAAAAATCTCGCCGCGGCACTCGCGCTCGGGGCAGACGGCGTTATGATGGCAAGCCGTTTCATGACCACCAAGGAATGTAATGTTCATGACAACATAAAAGAGGAAGTTCTGAGAAGGCAGGAGTACGAAACGACGCTTATCTGCAAGACAATTCATCTTCAGGCCAGGGCACTCAGAAATAAAAACGTTGAGGCCATCCTTGAAGTTGAGAAGCAGGGCGGCGGGCTGGAAGGGATTCTTCCCCTGATCACGGGAGAGAGAATTGCAAATGCCTGGGAATCTGGTGACATTGACGTTGCACCCATGATGGTGGGACAGTCAATCGGATTGATCCATGATATTCCCACCTGCGAAGAACTTATAGAGCGAATGGTGCATGAAGCGGAAGAGCAGATTGCTCTCGTTTCTAAAAAGCTTGCCGGTTAACGTGCATGGCAGAAAATACACCATATGTGGAAAGGTGAGGGCAGATGGTTAAGATAACCTGTCTGGGTGCAGCGGGTTCGGTCACGGGATCGAACTTCCTCCTCGAAGACTCAAGGGGAAATAAAATTCTCGTCGATTGCGGTCTCTTCCAGGGCGGCAAGCAGATGGAGAAAAGGAACGACGGGGAGTGGGGGTTTGATCCAAAAGAGATACAATCACTGGTGCTGACCCACGCACATATCGATCACAGCGGCAGGATTCCAAAACTGGTGAGAGACGGATTCGGCGGAAAGATTATCACCTCTCCACCGACGGCGGAACTCTGCCAGATCATGCTCCTCGATTCAGCCCATATTCAAGAGATGGATGCCGAATGGCAGACACGGAAAAACAGAAGGCAGGGGAAGAAAGATGTACGGCCCCTTTACACAATCGCCGATGCCGAGGAGAGCCTGAAATGTCTTTCGCCTCTTGAACGGGATGTTACTACCACCATCGAACCGGGGATACGATTACGCCTCAGAAATGCGGGACACATACTCGGTTCATCTATTGCCGAGCTCTGGATAGAAGACGGGGGTGAAGAGACCAAGATCGTCTTTTCGGGGGATCTGGGTAATAAGAATCAGCTTATCGTCAAAGATCCAGAGGAAATCGTGGCGGCCAATTACCTCTTTGTCGAATCCACCTATGGCAACCGTCTGCACCGAAGCTTTGAAGACAGCAAGAAAGAATTGCTGGAAGCGATCCTCCACGCCGTATCTCACAAAGAAAAGGTGATAATTCCGGCATTTGCCCTGGAACGGTCGCAAGAAATCCTCTATCTCCTCGGCGAATTCTATCGTGACGGTTCCCTTCCCGATATCCCCGTCTACCTTGACAGCCCCCTTGCCATCAAGGCAACGGAGATTTTCCGCAGGAACAAGAAATACTATGACGAAGAGGCACGGGTAATCGTTCAGCAGGGCTTCGATCCCTTCGATATGCCGAATCTCCACTTTACCCCCAGAACAGAGGAATCCATTGCCATCAATGAGCGGCCCGGCCCGGCAATCATAATCTCGGCGAGCGGGATGTGCACGGCGGGACGGATCAAACACCACCTGAAACACAATCTCTGGCGCCCCGGTGCCAGTATCGTGATAGTCGGGTTCCAGGCGGGGGGAACAACGGGGCGGCAGATTGTCGATGGGGCAGAAAGCGTGAAGATCTTCCACGAAGACGTGGCGGTAAGGGCAAAGGTCTTTACGATAGGGGGATTCTCAGCCCATGCCGACCAGAAAGGACTCCTCGAATGGATCAGCAACTTTGCCGAATCCCGCCCGCGTGTCTTTATTGTCCACGGAGAGCCGACATCGAGCGAGATACTGGCAGGCAAAATCGGGGAGAATTTCGGTCTCGAGACACATATCCCATTCTGGAGAGAAACGCTGCTTCTCGAAGCGAGAGAAATGAAAACAGAGGCGATGCCGGAGGAGGAAATACCCCTTGATACGAGCCACTATATGATGAACGGCATTGCCGATATTGAAAAAGAACTGAAGAGCCTTAAAAAACGCATAAAAAGGGGAATAGCCGAGGGAAAAATCGGCGAGGACGATGTTGAGAGTCTCAGAAAAATTCAGGGAGAGCTCTCTTCACTGATATCCAAGTGATGACGGGGAGAGCATAAAGAGAAACTCATTGTCGAAGTTATTGTGAGACCACGGGGGATAAATGATTTTCTTGACACACAACAATCAATCTCCTATGGTGCTTCCCAATTAAGGAGGGGCGTTTTCATCATAACCCGATCACTGGTGCTGATACCGCCGCTAAAAATACATATTCCGGAGAATCGATCATGAAGGATAAATACTCAATCATCGGACCCCTGTACGATTTTCTCGCCACCATCTACAGTTTCAATCAGATAGACAAATGCAAAACTGCCATGCACGACACGATCAAGACCGACGATAAGGTTCTCTTCGCCGGTGTGGGACACGGGATTGACGCCATAGCGGCGGCTGAACGCGGGGCACAGGTAACGGTCGTTGACCTGTCGGAAACAATGCTTGCGAGATTCAACAGGGGTCTCAGGAAAAAGGAATTCAGGCACCCGATACGGCAACTCCATGACAATATTCTCAACATTGACGAATCTTCCAGTTACGATTTCGTCTTCGGCAACTTCTTTCTCAATGTATTTGAAGAGGAGATGATGCTAGAAATTCTCAGCCAGCTCGTAAAACTGGCAAAACGAAAGGGATATGTCGTGATAGGGGATTTCTCACTCCCGACGGGAAATCCTGTCGCACGGTTCTTTCAGATACTCTACTGGCGTATTGCCGATCTGATTTTCTGGGCCGCTGCACAAAATGCCCTTCACCCGGTCTATGATTATCAGAAATACATGAAGCAACTCGGCTGCAAGATAAAAACGGTGAAGTATTTCAGATTTCTCTTCGATGATCGTTACTATTCGATTCTGGGACAAAAAAAGTAGCCAATCATTATCCGTCCCGATGCGCGAAAGGGTTCACTGTTGAAACACCGCTTTAAAAATCTTTAGTAAAGTGACCATGCCGGACCATATAAATACCTTCAGCTTTGAAGAAAGAATAGCCTATTTGAGAGAATACGGCAGTCATTGCATGTCCTTTTCGGCCCTCCAACCGGGCATTCATTACTTCGACATGCCAGGCAAGGGATATATCGCCTATGCGGAAAAGTGGGGTATACGAGGCGTTCTCTCGGACCCCGTCTGCGATGCAGAGGATCGGGAGTCCCTGATCGGAGCGTTTATAAAAGGGGGCGGGCGCACGGGTTTCGCCCAGGTATCGGAACCTGTGGCGGAACTGCTGCACGAAAAATTTGGATTGTACGCAACGCAATTCGGCGTCGAATCGATCATCGATTTAAAAAACTGGGATCTGAAGGGAAAGAAAAAACAGGTCCTGAGGACCTCGCTGAATCAGGCCGTAAAAAGTGGAATAACTATCAGGGAAAACTATCAGGAACATCGGTACAACGAGCTTTCCCGGGAGTGGGTAAAGACAAGAAAGGTAAGAAACAGAGAGATCAGGTTTCTCATCAGACCGATGAACATGGACTATCAGGAGGGAACGAGAAAATTTTTCGCCTACCGTGGAGACGAACTCATCGGATTTATCTTCTTCGATCCCGTCTACTCACACAACAGGGTGATAAGCTATGTTCCCAATATCTCCCGATTCAGCCAGTCATTTAGGCAGGGCATCTTCTACACCATAATGTTACAGGCCATGGAAACCTTCAGGGAAGAGGGTGTCGAACAGATCCATCTTGGCCTTTCTCCTTTTGTCGTCGGCGACAGGGATCGCCATTACGAATCGAAAATAACAAAAAAGCTGATCCGTTCGCTCTATCATTACGGCAACAGCATTTACAGTTTTAAGGGGATATATTTTACGAAATCGAGATTCCGTGGGAAAGACTACCCGACATTCTGTTCCCACCGAAGAAACGTGCCGCTCAGGGAAATCATAACCCTCTTTAAAATTTCAAATCTCCTGTAGCGAGACGTGGGGTGGAGGTTTGATTATAATAACCGCTGTCAAAAAAGGAGCGAAACAATGGAAATACCCTCGATAATTCTGAAGAAACTCTATGTGGCGGGAAGCCTCGTCAATTCGGAAGGAGGAGTTCACTTCTGCCTTACCAATCCCTTGGGTGACGCCACGCTCACAGGCATCTCAAAGGTGGAGATAAACGGCAAGGAGATATCACTCGACAAAATAGTTGCGACGCTGGAAGGAAGTACCATACGGGCCTCCGAGGTGAATGAGGAGAATGCAATCCAGTTTCTTCTCGGGCAGGCGGTGGATATTCAGGTTCATATGGAAACGCTGGAAGAGGAAAAGGAACACTTCCTAAGTTTTGCCTTTGATACCGATCCCTTCGGTCCCCTGAATTTCGACGTCACCGATATTATTACCGAGGAGACCGCATCACCGGCAAAGATTCCTTACGACAGGGCCCGGGACTACGAACCCGAGATAATTCAAAGACGCCAGCGGTTCATCGAAGAGTTTGCCGGCGTAAGGCTTTCATATATCGATAAATACCCCTTTGACCCGAAGGTCGTGCAGGGGAATATTGAAAATTTTACCGGCGTGGCCCAGGTGCCGATCGGCTTTGCAGGTCCGCTGAAAGTTAATGGAGAACACGCCCGGGGCGAGTACGTGATTCCCCTTGCCACCAGCGAAGGATCTCTCGTCGCCTCGTACAACCGGGGAATGAAATTTATAAATCTCTGCGGCGGGATCACCACGACGATATCGGATGACGCCATGCAGCGGGCACCTGTTTTCATCTTTGACTCAGGGAGGGAGGCACTCGCCTTTGCAAACTGGATAGACGAAAATTTGGAGGAACTTCGGCTACAGGCCGAGGCAACATCAAATGTGGCAAAACTCATCAATATTCAGAAATTTCTCGTCAGTAAGTTTGTTTACCTCCGATTCAACTTCAAAACCGGCGACGCGGCGGGTCAAAATATGGTCACCGTTGCCACCTTTGCGGCCTGCAACTGGATTTTGAATCACTTCAAAGACATCCGGCACTACTACCTTGACGGCAACATCACCACCGACAAGAAAGCGTCAATAATCAACACGCTCCATACGCGGGGCAAGCGCGTCACCGCAGAATTAACCATGCAGCGCGATCTCCTCATCGAACAACTGCGGGTTGATCCTGAAACCTGCGTCTATTTCAACAAGGTGGCAAACCTCGGAACCTTTATGGCAGGAGGCTCCAGCAACGGCCTTCACAGCGCTAATGCCCTTGCCGCCCTCTTTATCGCTACGGGACAGGATGTGGCAAACGTGGCTGAATCCTCAACGGGCCTGATTCACATGGAAGTGACCCCCGACGGTGATCTCTATGCATCGCTTACCCTTCCATCGCTCATTGTCGCCACCTACGGAGGAGGCACGGGACTCCCCACCCAAAAAGAATGCCTCGAGATACTTGGCTGCTACGGGAAGGGAAAGGTCCTGAAATTTGCCGAGATCGTGACCGCCGTCGCAGCGGCAGGGGAGCTTTCGCTCGGTACAGCCATATCTTCCCTCGACTGGGTATCGGCGCATGAGAGATACGGTCGAAATCGTTAAGAAATTCAAGTCGTTTATCACATAATACGCCGTCGGCTACCGGTCTAACCGCAATAAAAGGACATCGCAGGCCCTCTAATCCACCACCACATAATACAAGTTTTTACCTGATATTACACTTGTAACTATTTAGCAAGACATCCCCTGTCAAATATGGCTTAATAATAACCCCGTACACGAGGATCTCTACTTCAAAGCAAAATTTGAAAGAGATGAAAAGGTACCGTAGAATCTTGATTTTTGAAATTCTTACAAACGGGAAGCGGTGAGGCTTTTTTCAATTTTCAGAATAAGGGGAGAACAGATGTACGTCTCAAATCATTCGTCAACAGCTTTCGATTACACGCAGGGAAAGTCACAGGTCAGGGTTCTGCTCGACAACGTTCATGTACTCAGGAAACCTGAGGAAAAGCGAAGATTTAATTTTACCGAGAGGGTTCGGTACCTGAGGAAATACGGAAATCACTGTATGTCCTATTCGGCCCTCCAGCCGGGAATGCATTATTTCGACATAGCCGGAAAGGGATACATCGCCTATATGGAAAAATGGGGGGCCAGATTCGCCCTGGCCGACCCGGTCTGTGATGAAAAGGATTACGAGGAACTTATCGGGGAATTTATACGGGAAAATCCAAATTGCGGATTTGCCGAGGTATCTGAACCCGTGGCGAAACTTATCCACGATAAATTTGGATTCTACGGCACGCAATTCGGCGTCGAATCTGTCGTTGACCTGAAATCGTGGGATTTGAAAGGAAAGAAAAAGCAGGTTCTGAGGACCTCGCTGAACCACGCAAAAAAGAGGGGAATCACCGTTACCGAGAAGCACAATGATGACGGAGCCCGAGAGCTCTCAGAAGAGTGGCTCAAGACGAGAAAGGTTAAAACGAGAGAAATTCTCTTTCTTATTCGTCCGATGAACATGGACCATGATTTGGGTACGAGAAAGTTTTTCGCCTATCAGGGTGACGATCTCATCGGCTTTATCTATTTTGATCCCCTCTTCGAGAACGACAGCTTACTAGGATATGTCCCCAATATCTCTCGATTCAGTCAGTCCTTCAGGCAGGGCATATTCTATACGATTATGGCTCACGCCATGGAAGTATTCAAATCGGAGGGTGTTCCTGAGATACATCTCGGACTGTCACCCCTTGTCACCGGTGAGGGAGACAAACACTATGAATCACCCATCGTCAAGAAGATTATCCGTCTCCTTTACGAATATGGGAACAAGATTTACAATTTCAAGGGAATCTATTTTACAAAATCCAGGTTTCGCGGCACCGACTATCCGACATACTGCTGTCACAAATCAATAATGCCGGCAAAGAAATTTCTGACCATGTTTAAGATAGCAAACGTATTTTAGAGGCACGAAGCATAAAGTTTGCGCAGTAAGAAAGGAGAGGGAAATGGAAATACCAGCGCTGATCTTAAAACAGCTATACTCACTGGGTAGCCTCATGAATGTGGAGGGAGGGATTCGTTTCGGTATCAAAAATCCCCTGGCAGATGCATCGCTGACAGGTGTCTCGAAAGTTGCAATCAATGGTAGTGACGTTCCGCTCGACAGGATCGAGGCCAAACTGAACGGCTCTACCGTACGGGCAACGGAAGTCGATGAAACAAACCTGATACCCTTTCCCCTGGGACAGGTCATTGACGTCTATGCCCACATAGATTCTCTGGAAGAGGGAAAGCAGCACCAGATCTGCATTGCCTTCAACACCGATCCCTTCGGTGCCCTCAATCTCGAGGTCAGTGACACCATCTCCCATGACAACGGGGACAGGATAACCATTCCCTCAGACAGGGCTCGAAACTATCAGCCCGAAATCGTGCTCGAACGCCAGGAATTCGTGGAAGATTATACGGGCGTGAAGCTGGAGCATTTGACCAAATACTCCTTCGACCCGGCGGTTACGCAGGGAAATATTGAGAATTTTACCGGTGTTGCACAGGTGCCCGTCGGCTTTGCAGGTCCAATCCGTCTCAACGGGGAGCACGCTCAGGGTGACTTCATTATCCCCCTGGCCACAAGTGAGGGAACTCTGGTTGCCTCCTACAACAGAGGGATGAAAGTAATCAACTTATGTGGTGGTGTTAAGACAACCATCTCGGACGACTGCATGCAGCGGGCACCTGTCTTTGTATTTGATTCAGCCAGAGAGGCACGGGAATTTTCCCTCTGGATCGATGAAAATATGGACGACATCAGAAAACAGGCGGAATCAACATCAACAGTCGCAAAGCTTTTGAATATCCAGAAGTTTCTTGCAAGCAAGTTCACCTACCTCCGGTTCAATTTCTCCACGGGAGATGCGGCAGGACAGAATATGGTCAACCACGCCACCTTTTCTGCATGCAACTGGATCATGAACCACTACAAGGGAATCCGTCACCACTATCTGGAAGCCAACTTTGCCACCGATAAAAAGGCATCGCAGGTCAATATCATGCACACACGGGGGAAAAGGGTCACCGCCGAGATAACGATAGATCGGGAAGTCCTGATACAATACATGAGAGTCGACCCGGAAACCCTCTGCTATCACAGCAGTGTCGCCAATGTGGGGGCCTTCATGGCGGGGGTGAATAACAACGGTCTCCACTCGACCAATGCCATTACGGCAATGTTTATCGCCACGGGCCAGGATGTGGCGAATGTGTCGGAGTGCTCGGCGGGCATGCTCTACACGGAAGTAACTCCGGAGGGAAATCTCTATGGTTCGATCACTATTCCCTCCTTAATCGTTGCAACATACGGAGGAGGCACCGGTCTTCCCACTCAGAGAGAATGTCTGGAAATACTCGGGTGCTACGGCAAGGGAAAGGTGCGAAAATTTGCGGAAATTGTGGCCGGTGTTATTGCTGCCGGCGAATTATCCCTTGCTGCTGCAATTTCATCCCTCGACTGGGTGACAAGTCACGAGCGGTACGGGAAGAACCGTTAAAAAATCAAACACCTCCTCACCAAGGGGCCGTTTATGTCACACACAATATGAAACATGAACGGCCCCGCTTTTTATCCCTCTGTATTTTATTATAGAAACCTCACCATCAGGGAAGCTATCTCTTCAGTTTTTCCTTGAGCCTCAGTATCCTCCGGTAGGATTCATCTATTCTTTCGCTTTTTATCTCTCCCTCATCCACCAGCTTCTTTATCACGCCGGCGGCCCGCGCGGCTATATCCTCATCAAAGACGGAATTGTTCGCGAAGACCAAGATATCGCACCCCGCATGGATTGCCATTTTGATCGCCCTTTCGAGGCCGTAAAAGGATCGTATGGCTTTCATCTGCATGTCATCGGAAATGACGACACCGTCGAACCCCATATCATCCCTCAGCATTCCACTTATTATCCCGTGAGAAAGGGTTGCCGGCCAGAGCGGATCAAGACTGGCGTTAAAAATGTGGGCCGTCATGACCATATCGCACCGTCCCGATTGAATAATGACTTCAAAGGGCCTTAATTCATCAGGCGACCACTGATTCGTCACATCCACGAATCCCTTGTGGGAATCGGACGAGGAGCTTCCGTGACCAGGAAAGTGTTTGATCGCCGAGAGTACACCATGCTTGTGCAGCATATCGATACAAACAATCGAATGCCTCGTCACAATATCCGGATCGGGAGAGAAGCTCCTTTCCAGCTTTCCGATCACAGGATTCCCGGGATTGCGATCAAGATCGACAACGGGGGCAAAATTCAGGTTGATACCAAGATCGGCGAGCGTTTTCGCCGTACTCTCGGCGTATCTTTTCGTGACCTCGGGATCATCAATTTTTCCAAGATACCTCTCCGACACTGAAGGAGGAAAGCCAAACCGCTCCTTGAGTCTGTTTACCCTTCCCCCTTCCTGATCGATTGCGATAAAAAGGGGGATCGACGATGCCGACTGCAAGGCACTCACAAGGGATCGTACCTGATCGGGAGATTCTATATTTCTGATGGTGGATCCTGAGGGAACATCATAGTCAAAGAGGATGACACCCCCGATTTTTCTTTTCTTTACATCGGCTATCACAGGGCTCCCGTCGGCACCGGAAAGTCCCCGGAATCCGATCATGATCATCTGGCCGATTTTCACATTCATATCTGCATCGGCTACGTTAAAATCCTCTGAGAATGAGAGGTCTGATACTATGAGAATTCCCAAAGCAATAATACAAAGGCTACGACTCCCGATGATTCTCCATTTATATTGAGTGTTTCGCTTCCTATCCAATGGCGGATGCTCTCCTTAGTGGTTTGATTACGCCAAGATATTATTTTCAAAAACCATAGTATGCCGTTAGAAAATATACCACCATATCAAAATTGACAAAAGGTGTTCGCTGATATAGATTACTACTCTGAAAACAATTCAGGTCAAAGATTATTTGCAACACAGAAGGTGAAAAAATGAAAAAGGGCACTCACAGGTTTTTAGAAGTTTTGCGTTTTGCATGTCTGACCACGATTATTTTACTCGGATTTATTACAATCATAGGGACAAGCGGAGATGACGAGAAAACATCCGGTTCTGATACACGCGAAAGAGGTGTGTATAAATTTGTAGTGACAGAAATCGATAGCGGAGAATTTGAGCGCGGTGTAAAGACCCGTAAACTCGATATGGATAAGGACGAGGAACTGGTAGAGGAAAAAACCGAATATTTCGATGAAAACGAAAATTTACGAAGAGAAGTAAAAGACGATGACGGTGACGAATTAGATGATTATGAAAATCAATTCGACTACAACGTAAACGGAGACATTGAAGAAGCCCGTTATGGATATTACGACGGAAGCGGAATTCTCCAGATATCAAATATAATCGTATATACTTACTACAACGGCGAGCAAGGAGATAATCTATGGACGCAGGAGCTTGATAACGATTACGACGGCACCTTTGAAGTTGATGCTGCATACCAGTATACATACGTGGAACATGGTGATAAGTGGGATCTCGATAAAACGACATACGATAGCGACGGTGACACAGAGACAAATTATACCTACACCTATGATTACGATTATGACGCTGTAAATGATCAATGGAACTTAACGACAGCTGGGTATTGGCTTGGGGATATTGATTTAGATAATCAAATCTCCGAGGTTTCATATGTCTATGACGACGATGGAAATCTGCACATGAGCAAAACCGATTTTGATTTAAGCGGTGAAATAGACTGGACCTACGTTTTTACTTACGATGGAGACGGAAATAAAATAAGTGACGAAGCATATTGGGGCGATGGCGATACGGGAGATCTCATCTCAGGCATCTACTATACCTATGAAAGTGGAGATTTAGTCAAAGAGGAATCTGATGAAAATGGAAATGGGAAGATTGATTCCGTTATTTATCGAGAGTATGACGATGACGATCCTGAGGGAAGAATAACAAAAGAAGAGACCGACTATAATAACGATGACGAAATCGATTTAACATACACCTGGGAATATATAGATAACTAACGCAATAAAAACCCCGCCCACAGGCGGGGTTTTTCGATTTTTACCCCCTGTTTATGCCCGGGGGTACCCTTTCAATGTGCCGTGTCAGCATGGTTATACGCAATCTCTTGTATCCTCAGATTAGTGATTGAACCCCCTTGCTACTCTACGGGACCCAGGGGTAATATGGTTTTCCCGTACATCTCATTCCATACCTGCGCCATGGCGGCGTAAATCGCCGCGAATCCGCAGAAGATTCCTTCATAGCCTGCACAATGCTTCACCGCCACGCTGCCCGATGCATCGCCCCAGGCCAGGAGGAAAAACAGAACAGTCAGCGTAAAGAACACAACCTGGAGGGCTCTGTTTGCCTTCAGTGTCCCGATGAACATAAAGAAGGTAAAGAGTCCCCACATGAAAAGATAGGTGGCCATGGCACCGCTCGTGGGACCGTTCCACCACCCTAATTTGGGCATCAGCACCAGAAAAACCAGGCTGAGCCAGAAAAGACCGTAGGACGTAAAGGCCGTCGTCCCGAAGGTATTGTTTTTCTTCCACTCCATAATACCTGCGATTACCTGTGCCAGGCCACCATAAAAAATCCCCATGGCCAGTATCATTGAATCAAGCGGATAGAAACCTGCGTTATGAATATTCAGAAGCACCGTTGTCATCCCGAAGCCCATCAGACCCAAAGGTGCCGGATTAGCCGTCGTATCCTGTATCGTTACCAATTCTCTCCCCATAAACTTCCTGCCTCCTCAAATTTTACTGAAACAACGAAAATCGTAAAATGTTGGACATAAGATTGCGTATAACCTTCGTACCTGACATCCATAGCATTTTTTCGCTTATTTCCTACGATATGACGTGAGAACACGCGCGCAACTACCTACAACGGTTCCCGCAAAAGGTCAAGTCAGACTGAATCGAATATTGATAAAATGGCGGGAAAAACAATAAAAAACGCCGCCCGGAGGACGGCGTTTTTATGTGAAGCTCCCCGCCCATAGGGCGGGGCTTCCCGGTAAGTAAGCCGAAGGCGAATAATATATTCCTTTTTAATTGCGCCCCTTGACCCCGCCTACAAGGCGGGGCTTGCGGGTGCGCTGCCGGTCACCTATTGCATATTACTTTTTAGGCTGTTTTGAAATAAGGGTAAGGGCGGCGCCCAGGAGACAGGCAACCCCGGCAATCAAAAAGGGTGTTATCCAAATCGAGGGATCGCTCCCTCCTTTTGCGGCATCTTTGAAAAATCCCGCAATCTGAGGACCGATGACCCCGGCGATACCATAGGAGACAAATACGTAGCCATAGTTCAGACCCACGTTCTTGTTGCCGAAATAATCGGCGGTGACGGCCGGAAAGAGAGCGAAGTTTCCACCGAAGTTAAAGCCGATAATACAGGCACCGATGATAAGTGTTATTCCTGCGCCTCCCATCTTGTAGAAGAGAAGCATGATAACGCCCTGGAAAAGGCACATGAGGAAAATGGCCATCTTTCTGCCGATCTTGTCTGAAACGGTCCCCCAGACGATCCGTCCGAGGCCGTTGAAGATGGCATACCACGCCATGGCCGTACCTGCCACTGCCGAAGCGGCAGCAACGGCCATGCCATTTGCCTTGAGGGCGTCAATACCGAAGAGCTTGATGCAGTAAATCACCATCAACCCGGCGATGGCCGAAAAGAGAAAGGTCAGCCAGGTCATATAAAACTGGGGCGTCTTCAGCATCTCGCCGGGGATAAATTCAACCATACCCAGGGCAGAACCGGGATTACCGGTTTTTGCGGTGGCCTGTTCCGGAGGCGTCCACCCGGCTGGTGCATAGCCCGCGGGGGGATCGATCATGACGATACTTCCCAGAAGGACGGCAACGAGGAAGATAACACCGTAAAGAAGGAATACGCTCTGGACTCCCCCGAGACCGAAGAAGTTCAAAATATTAAGAAGGTCAAACCACGAACCGGCAGATTTGACCCATATGGTGGCACCGAAACCAAAGCCTGCAACGGCCAGTCCCGTCACCATTCCCTTTTTGTCGGGAAACCACTTGACGCCCACCGCAATGGGAACCACATAGGCGAAGCCTATGCCGGCGCCACCGATAATTCCTATAAAGATCAGCTGGGCGATGAAGGAACTTCCGAAAAATCCGCCCAGAACATAGCCGACACCGAGGACAACCCCACCCAGGATAGCAAGTTTTCTCGGCCCTATTTTACCTATCATCCTGCCGGATATAATCATGACGACGGCAAAGACGAGAAGTCCCACGGAAAAAACCCAGGCTGCCTGAGATGCACTGAAATTGTACATACCCCCCTGAGCAGTCAACTTGGGAGTAAATACCGACCAGGCATAGATAGCACCGAGACAGAGCTGGATTAAGATCGCCCCCACAACCACATACCAACGATTCATCACCTTCTGATCTGCCATGAACCCCTCCTTTTTCATTTGTGAAGCTCCCCGCTCACCAAGCGGGGCTTCCCGGCAAGGAATAGTTTGATTATATTGGGCCCCTTAAACCCGCCTGCAGGGCGGGGCTTGCGGGGACACCCCCCGTCAAAGATTGTCACAACGGAGCTAACGTTGTGATTTTAGCGCAGTGCTATGAAAGTTATCTAAAATAGGTAAGACTGTCAAATAAAAAATATTTTTCGAGACTCAGATAGTATTGAGGTCTTCGCGGGAATTTACGTTCAGAAACATCCTCCCTTCGGGATCGAATTTCGCTATTTCATCGGCAGTTATGAGGAGGGTCTTTGACTTTTTATAGAAACCCCGTATTTTCAGTTTATCCTTGTTAATGAGGTTTCGTATATGGGGAAGACAGCGTTTTGAATAGATGGCATGGAGGGGTTGAAATCCGTCGGGTGGATTGGGAACGACAATATCGTTTGAATCAATTTTTCCTGCCATATACTCTATGAAGTCCCTTTGTAAAAAGGGCATGTCACAGGCGGCAAAGAAGGCATGCTCGCATGATGCATAAAAGAGACCCGTGTAAATCCCACCCAGCGCGGATTTTCCCCTGATCAGGTCCGTTACTATTCTCACATCGTAATCGAGATAGTCCAGGGGCGAGTTGGTCACCAGGATAATCTCGTCAAAGACTTCCCTGTAAATTTCCAGCGTTCTCTCTATTATCTTAGTACCATCTATCTCGATAAACGCCTTGTTTTCACCCATGCGGGTGTTTTTCCCGCCTGCCAGTATAATTCCCGTCATCAAAACAGCACCCTCTTTTATTTACATAACTTCAGAATATCGGCGATTACCTCTTCAGTATAATTCTTAAGTCCCCATACTTTGGCAAGTTCGCGGGCATTTTCCGCAATTGTTTCTATATCACCCTCGGGGATTCCGACATCTTTTAACGATACGGGGCTCCCGATTGATGCAAACCACTCCCGCAAGCGTTTTATTCCATCGTTTCCCGCCTTCAGATCATCGTCTTCCTTTACCCCGAAGATTTCCCTCGCGAGTCTGGCATACTTCGAAGGATTATCACCGACGATAGAGCTCATCCAGGCCGGCATCACAATAGAGAGACCGGCACCATGGGCTATGTTATAAAGGGCGCTTAGCGAATGCTCGATCATATGGGCGGGGAGACTCACCGTCCCCATCCCCGCTGTGGTGAGGCCGTTAAAAGCAAGTATTGCAGACCACATCATGTTTGCCCGTGCGTTGTAGTCTTCAGGATTTTTCAGAATTACCTCGGTGTTCTCCATGATCGTTTTCATGATAGCTTCCACGAGCCTGTCCTGCATCGCGCTTTCCGGTTCGGTGTTGTTGAAGTAGCCCTCCAGCATATGAATTATGGCATCGACAGCACTGTAGGCACTGTAAGAAGGGCTGAGGGTAAAGAGTGCGGTAGGATCCAGAATAGACGTCTTCGGCTGTATGAAGGGCGATCGGATACTGAATTTCTGAGATCCCTCTTCGTTTGTAATGACTGCAGCAGGATTCATCTCGGATGCACTTGCCGAGAGCGTTACCACCGTCAGAAGGGGAAGTGCATCTTTTATTGCCTTTTTATGAGTAAAAAAATCCCATAAATCGTCATCTGTTTTCGCCCCCACGGCGATTGTCTTTGCCGTATCGATGACGCTTCCGCCGCCAACCGCAAGTACTACATCAACCCCCTTTTCACGGGCAACTTCCACACCCTTGAGGGCGTGAGAGAGGACGGGATTTGCCCTGGCTCCGGGGAATTCGACAATTTCGATATCCGCATTCTGAAGCGATGCTATGACCTGATCATAGACACCACTTTTCTTGATGCTTCCCTCACCATAGACCATGAGCACTTTTTTTCCGAATTTCGCAATTTCACGGCCTGTTTTTCCAATCTGACCCTTCCCGAAGATGATCTTTGTCGGGTTTTCAAAGATAAAGTTTTGCATGTTTCGCCTCCTTCGAGAGGGTAAATATACTCGATTTGATTTTAAAAAGCCTATACATGAGCCTTCTCTCTATGTCAATTGGCCTTTCCGGGTCGGAAGGAGGGCACACTTTTTTTGACTTACCCCGTCAAGTGTAGTATGTCACCGGGCTAATCCGCTTCGGTCTTTGTGACGGAAATCAGGAGAGGACAAAAAAGAAATCCTATGCGTCCAGGTGATTCTCAGGAAAAAAGAAATGACTGGCCGCACGCCATCAGGGACGGAATGCTCGGGGCCTGGCCGATCTGCCTCGGATATCTCGCCATAGGCCTCGCCTTCGGGGTTATCGCCCAGAAAGCGGGTCTTCACCCCCTTGAAATCGGATGCATGTCACTTCTCGTCTATGCGGGGAGTTCGCAGTTTATCGCCGTTTCGATGCTCAGCGCCGGCGCAGGGTTTTTCGCCATCGTTATCACCACATTCACCGTAAACCTGCGGCATCTCCTCATGAGTTCATCCCTTTCGATATATTTGAGAGGTCTCAGTCACGGCTGGCTTTCGGCCTTTGCCTACGGGGTCACCGACGAGAGTTTCGCCCTCAATGTCGCCAATTTCAGGGAACGTGACTGGGACTGGCGTCGCGCCCTCGTTCTGAACCACACCGCAAATCTCGCCTGGATAGGAAGCACCGTAGCGGGGGGATACGGCGGCCAGTTCATCCCCGCCGGCGCCTTCGGTATCGACTATGCACTCGTTGCCATGTTTATCTGTCTTCTGATTTTTCAGATCCGGGGTGCGTTGTATCTCGTCATCGCCCTGATCTCCGGGATCGCGGCCGTCCTCCTGTCGATTTGTATCCCCGGAAATGCCTACATAATTATCGCCTCGACGGCAGCGGCGACACTGGGGGTACTCCTCAAGAGATCGGGTCTTTCTCGGAAATTAGGAGAAAGCTCATGATCCAGACCGATTATCTCTTGATTGTCATCGGTATGGGACTTGTCACCTACATCCCCCGATGGCTCCCCCTGCTCTTTCTCTCCCGAAGAGGGCTCCCCGAATGGTTTGCCGAGTGGCTCGACTTCATCCCCGCCGCCATACTGAGTGCCCTTATTTTCCCTCTCCTCGCCACGACGGGTGAACCGCGGCATCTTGACCTTCTGCGGCCAGAACTTTTCGTGGCACTACCGACACTTATTGTTGCTATAAAGACACGGTCGCTGGCGGGAACGGTAATTTTCGGCATGGTTCTCTACTGGATCGCCGGTAAGTGTATCTAAGACGACATTTTGCAACTGCACGGCCGATCAAGGAAAAGATGGTGGATGTAAAATGATGCAATACGCGAAACTCCTCTTTGTTGCCCTTTTCTGGGGAGGAACCTTTGTTGCCGGACGGACGGTTGCGCAGAATGTGGGCCCCTTCAGCGCCGCCTTCCTTCGCTTCGCCGTGGCATCCTTCTTCCTCGTCTTTGTCACCAGAAAACTGGAGGGGGGCATTCCTCTCCTGAAGAAACACCAGATTGTGCCGGTGCTCCTCCTCGGCATGACGGGGATATTCGCCTATAATGTATTTTTTCTTTCGGGGCTGAAAATTATCGAGGCAGGCAGGGCCTCACTCATTATCGCAACGAATCCCATCTTTATCGCGCTGTTCGCATACTCCTTCTTCAAAGAGAGGCTGACCGGGATCAACATAGCGGGCATTTTACTCTGTGCATCCGGTGCCATCATCGTCATATCGAAGGGCAATCCCCTGATAATACTAAAGGGAGATCTCGGCAGTGGTGAGCTTTACATCCTCGGATGTGTCGTAAGCTGGGTCTTATATTCACTGATCGGGAAGCGAACCATGCATGATATGTCTCCCCTTTCGGCGGTAACATACTCCTGTCTTATCGGCGGCCTTTTGCTTTTTCCCCCTGCCGTCTTCGAGGGGCTGTTCAGAGATTTCGGCAACTACGGCGGCGCAGACTGGTTCGGCATCTTTTATCTCGGCTTCTTCGGCACCGTCCTTGGATTCACCTGGTACTACGAAGGGATAAAAGAACTCGGGGCCTCAAAGGCGGCGGTATTCATCAATTTCGTCCCCATAAGCGCCGTAATACTTTCCTTCCTCATCCTCAAGGAGACACTGGACCTCTCTCTCATTATCGGCGCTGTCATGGTTGTAAGCGGTGCATACCTGACGAACAGAAGGTAACGATTGATTGAGTTTCGCGAAACTCCTCCCGGGAAAGCGCCCGCTCTATTTTATTGACAGGGGAGTACTTTCCTTATATTCATCTCACCTGTAATGGAATTCTCTAACGATACGTGTCGCTGAATTCGCCACAGGCCAGGCAGGAGGAAAAAAATGGGAACAATCTATGATACCTGTGTCCTTATTAACTATGAGCGTCTCGGAACCGAGATAGAGAATCTGGCACCCATAAAAGAGGGCGAACTCACAGGCGTCAGTGTGGTGAGTATTGCGGAACTCCTCCACGGCGCTCACCGTGCGGACGGAGAAGAGAGAAAGCAGGAGCGGCTGGCCTTTGTCGATAAGGTGTGCACAACCTTCACCGTCTTCGACTACGACATGGCGGCGGCAAAAACATGTGCCGAAATATGGAGCAGCACGGCACAGAGGGGAATATCCGTCGGGGTCAATGATATGATAATCGCAGCCACGGCACTGTCTCGAGGATACTCGGTTCTCACGCTCAACAAAAAAGATTTTGAAAACATCGAGGGTCTCTCGGTAACGATCCTTGATAGTGATATATAACAAGAAGGAGCCTCCAACCATGACTGAAGAGAACAACAATGCTCCCAGCGATTTCATCCGGGAGATCATCGATGATGACCTGAGAGAAGACAGGAATCAGGGACGTGTCGCCACCCGTTTCCCGCCGGAACCGAACGGCTACATCCATATCGGACATGCAAAGTCGATCTGTCTCAATTTCGGCATCGCCGCCCAGTATAAGGGTACCTGTAATCTTAGATTCGACGATACCGACCCGAGCGGCGAATCCCTCGAATTTGTGGAATCGATTATCAATGACATCCACTGGCTCGGATTTGACTGGGAGGACCGTCTCTTTTTTGCCTCCGACTATTTTGAGAAGCTCTATCAACTTGCCTGTGAACTCATTAAAGCCGGGAAGGCCTACGTCTGCGACCTCACCGCTGACGAGATACGCGAATACCGCGGCAGCTTCACCGAACCGGGGAAGGAAAGCCCTAATCGAAATCGTTCCGTCGATGAGAACCTGGATCTTTTTGAGCGGATGAGGGCCGGTGAATTCGAGGACGGGACCCATGTCCTCCGCGCCAGGATCGACATGACTTCTCCCAACATCGTCATGCGTGACCCCGTTATCTACCGTATTAAAAGGGCTCCCCACTACCGGACGGGAGACACATGGGTCATCTATCCGATGTACGATTTTGCCCACTGCCTTTCCGATGCACTCGAAAGCATTACCCATTCGATCTGTACACTGGAGTTTGAAAACAATCGCCCTTTATATGATTGGATTATGAATCAACTGATCTCGGGCAGCCGACCCCAGCAGATCGAATTCGCCCGCCTCAATCTGAGCTACACGGTGATTAGCAAGCGGATGCTCATCGAACTGGTGGAGAAGGGTCTCGTTAACGGCTGGGATGATCCCCGTATGCCCACCGTCTCAGGCCTCCGAAGGAGAGGATACACACCCGAGGCGATCAGAAACTTCTGCGCCGAAATCGGTGTCGCCAAGAATGACAATCTCATCGACGTGGCCCTGCTTGAGCACTGCGTCCGCGACGATCTGAACGAAAAGGCCCCGCGGGTGATGGGAGTCTTGAGACCCATTCGCGTCGTTATCGATAATTATCCCGAGGATGGGGTGGAGGAATTCGAATTCGCCAATCATCCGCAGAACCCGGAAATGGGAACGCGAAAGGTCCCCTTTTCACGGGTGCTCTACATCGAGCGTGATGACTTTCAGGAAGATCCTCCCGGGAAATACAAGCGTCTCGCCCCGGGGCGTGAGGTTCGTCTTAGAAACGCCTATGTTATACGATACGAGCGCATGGTGAAGGATGAAGAAACCGGTGAAATCACCGAACTTCACTGCACCTATGATCCTGAAACGAGAAACGCATCATCCCCGGACGGCCGCAAGGTGAAGGGGGTGATCCACTGGGTATCGGCGGAGCATTCGATACCAGCGGAAGTCAGGCTCTACGACAGGCTTTTTCAGGTGGCCGATCCCGCCTCAGAAAGTGGTGACTTTACGGAATACCTGAATCCCGAATCTCTTGAAACGCTTGGCCCCTGCTATGTGGAACCCAGTCTGAAGAATGCGGAACCGGGGAGCAGATACCAGTTCGAAAGGCTCGGGTATTTCTCCGTCGATTCCGGGGATTCTCAGCCCGAAAAGCCTGTATTTAACCGGATTGTCGCACTTCGGGATACCTGGGGAAAGCGTGCCGCTACGGGAAAGTAATAAAAAATGGCTGGGGGACAAGGATTCGAACCTTGATTGACGGAGTCAGAGTCCGGTGTCCTACCATTGAACGATCCCCCAGCAAAGAATGGATCCATGAGGGACCGCATCTCCTTTGCCTCTCAGTCAGGTCTAAGAAGATACCCGCGGTCGACGACACTATATAGTGATATCGGCTGTTTCTGTCAACACATTTTTTGACCCGGAAACAGGCATTGAAATGGAACCCATTTCCTAAGCGGTGGACCTCATTATTGATGATTACCTCTCCCTAATTGTGCTCGAAATTGTATGGAAAAAAACAAAAGGGGTCGAGACACAGATCCCGACCCCTTCATATTCATGGTAGGCGGTACTGGATTTGAACCAGTGACTTCTACCGTGTGAAGGTAGCACTCTCCCACTGAGTTAACCGCCCAAGTTGGAGGTGACTCTATCGTAAAGGATTCCCTTTTTCAAGTTAAAAAATGTGCCTGAACTATCTGAGGGCTTACCGCTTTTCGTCTTTCCTTTTCACCCGAGTTTCTTCAGTTTTGACAATACCATATTCGTGATTATCATAAAGAAAACGGGGTTTTTTAACCTCCCGTCTTGCAAGGAGGGAGAGAAACATGAAACACTTTGAATACGAAATCACCCGTCATAGCGCCGAAGATCTGAACCAGTTGATCGTTTTCTGCTCCGAGGGGGGCGAGTGCAATCTCGGGGATGTCCCCCGCAGCCAGACCGATATTTTCCGGAACATCTTGAATGAAAAGGGGAGGGAAGGCTGGGAACTCGCGGACATTGCCTTCGGGAAAGATGGAGTACTTGCCTTCTGGAAGAGGGAATTGGCGGGATAATCGAAAGGATACATGATTATGGAAACCATAAAGATTAAAGGGATGTCGTGCCAGCACTGTGTTATGGCCGTCACGAAGGCCCTCGAAGAAATTGAGGGTATAGAGAATGTCATGGTAGATCTCGAAGGGGGCGAAGCCCGATTTGACAAGATAGCTCCCGTGGACGAGGAAACGATACGGGAACGGATCAGCGATGCCGGATACGAAATCGAATAAAGACACCTTTCACGTCCGGGGAATGACCTGCGCAACCTGTGTGAGACGTGTGGAAGAGGGCCTCAAAAAACTCGATGGCGTACAGGATGCCTCTGTTAACTTCGCCACCGAGACGGCTACCGTGATCTATGATCCCGATTTTCTGAAAACGGAAGCGATATCGACGACCGTCAAGAACCTGGGATATGAAATTGCCGAGTTCGCACCCCCCCGGGGGGACACCCCCCTCCAAACCACCGTCATGGTGGGAGGAATGACCTGTGCCGCCTGCGTGAGAAGAGTGGAAAAGGCCCTCCAAACCATACCGGGGGTGAAGGATGCCTCGGTGAACCTGGCAACATCGAGAGCAACTCTTGTCCACGAGAAGACCGGTGTCGACATCACAAAAATAGAGGAAGTCATCAGGAAAACGGGCTACGAATTTCTCGGTATTCTGAAAGACAGAAAGGACGATCCCGTCGAAGCGGCACGTAAGAGGGAATTCAAAGAGCTTACGCTGAAGGTATCGGCGGGAGCGGTTCTGAGTGTCCTCGTATTCATGGGGAGCATGCAGGACTGGTTTCCCTTCCTCTTCTTCATACCGAGACGGATTATGATGCTCCTACTCTTTCTTTTTACCACACCGGTCGTCTTCTGGGTAGGAGATAGGTTTTTAAGGGGAGCCCTGAAGGCGGCACGGCAGAAAACGGCGGACATGAATACCCTCGTCTTTCTGGGATCGATGACCGCCTATATCTATTCAACAACAGCACTCTTTTGGCCCGGGTTTTTTGCATCTGCCGGGACATTCCCCCCTGTCTACTTTGACGGTGCCGCCATGATCATAACCCTGGTCCTTGTGGGAAGGTTACTGGAGGCACAGGCCAAAGGGAAGACTTCAGAGGCATTGAGAAAACTCGCAGACCTGAAACCTGCCATCGCCCATCTCTTCTCAGAGGGAACGGTGAAAGACGTTCCCGTTGAAATCATTGTACCGGGAAATTTCATCATCGTGAAACCAGGCGAAAAGATCCCCACCGACGGCGTGGTGAGAGAAGGAATTTCATCAATTGATGAGTCGATGCTCACCGGTGAGAGCATCCCCGTTGAAAAGTTGACGGGAAGCAGAGTCTTCGCCGGAACCATCAATCAGAGCGGTAGTTTCGAATTCGAAACGACAAAGACGGGAATGAATACGATGCTCGAACAGATCATCAGGCTCGTTGAGGAGGCCCAGGGGTCAAAGGCCCCGATCCAGAGGTTTGCCGACAGGGTTGCTTCCGTTTTTGTCCCCATAGTGATCACCATCGCCATAGCCACCTTCATCATCTGGTACCTCCTTGTTCCCGAACCGGGTTTGAGTCGTGCCCTTTTGAATTTCGTCTCCGTGTTGGTCATCGCCTGCCCCTGTGCCATGGGACTTGCAACCCCCACGGCTGTCATGGTGGGGACAGGACTGGGTGCGGAACAGGGCATCCTGATAAAGGGGGGAGAGACGCTGGAAAAGGCCCATCAGATCGATACGGTGGTTTTTGACAAAACGGGGACCCTCACCGAGGGGAAACCCCGCATCACCGATATTATCACCGTGAACGGGGAAGAGAGAAAATCCCTCCTCGAGATGGCCCTTTCCCTCGAATCCGTCTCGGAACATCCCTTGGCCGGTGCGGTCAGGAAAAGAGCGGAAGAAGAAGGTGTCGAGGCGATTAAAGTGACCGACTTTGAGGCCTTTCCTGGTTTGGGAATCGGAGGGAGAATCGAGGGGAAAGAGGTCCTTCTGGGAAATGGAACGTTCATGGAAGAGAGGGGCGTCTCCCTTGCCGAGGAGGAAGAAAGGGTAACTTCCCGGGAATTAAGGGGAAAAACGCTGGCCTTTGTCTCCCGGGAGGGTAAGCTCTCGGGAATCATCGGTTTTGCAGACCAGCCAAAGAAATCGGCCAAGGACGCCGTCGCGCGACTCCGAGAAGAGGGAATTACTGTAGCAATGATAACGGGGGACAACAGAAAAACCGCCGAGGCCATCGCAGCGGATGTGGGAATCGAGGAAACCATCGCCGAGGTACTCCCCCAGGACAAGGAACGGGAGATACGGGCCCTCCAGAGGCGGGGTCGCACCGTGGCCATGGTGGGAGACGGCATCAATGATGCCCCGGCCCTTGCCGCGGCAGACGTGGGGATCTCCATAGGGTCCGGCACCGATATCGCCCGTGAAGCGGGAGATATTACCCTTATGAAGGACGATCTGAGACTTGTGAGCTCTGCAATCCGTCTTTCTTCGCTGACGATGAGGGTGATCAGGCAAAACCTCTTCTGGGCATTTTTTTACAACAGCCTTGGAATCCCCATTGCAGCGGGAATACTCTATCCCCTTTTCGGCATCTTTCTGAATCCCATGTTCGCCGCCGCCGCCATGGCGCTGAGTTCCGTCTCCGTCGTCAGCAATTCCCTGCGGTTGCGGAGGATATGGTCAAGGATTGACAGACCGTAAAACTTTGCTTTATACTTACTTATCTTAAAAAGGAAAGGAGGGAATTACCATGAAGGTCGCCATAATCTTCACCGGTACCGGCCCGATTCTCGTCCTGACCTCCTATGAATCACTGACAGACCCGGCGTTTATCGACAAGCTCGCGGCAAAGGGAATAAAGAAGTTCATCGCCTCGGAACTCCCCCTGGAAACGGTAAAGGAAAGATACGGCAAACATTTTACTGTTATCATGGGAGATCTATACCAGACGGACGATCTCAGGGTTCTTGACTATAATGGATACAACATCTTCAAGAATTTCTCCTTCAGCGAAATGGGAAAACCGATCTACTACGAACCTTAGATCTTCGAAACGGTAATAATCAGAACTGGCCATGACGGCCCACGCCGCCGGAAAATTTGAGAGCACCTTCGCCCGTCTCGCCGCTGGCAATAACCCTGAGTCCCAGTCTGAATTCGAGTTCCATGGCGTTTTTAAAATCCATGTCAAAACCGTCGTAGAGCGCCTCCCTGTCACTCCGCATGCATGCCTGGGGAAATTGGGAGATCGCTCTTGCGAGTTTCTCGGCCTCGTCCCGCGCCGTCCCTGTTTTCACCACGCGGTTTGCGAGTCCCATGGAGAGGGCCTCCTTTGCGACCACGGGCCGTCCAGTTATGATCAAATCGAGGGCCCTGCTCACGCCGATGAGGCGAGGGAGTCGCTGGGTTCCTCCATCGATCAGGGGAACCCCGAATCTGCGGCAGAAGACCCCCAGAACTGCATCCTCCTCCATTACCCTGAGGTCGCACCAGCAGGCGAGTTCAAGCCCTCCCGCCACGGCATAGCCCGAAATGGCAGCGATGACCGGTTTTGAGAGCCTCATCCTCGTTGGACCCATGGGACCATCATCGGACATGCTCTCGTTAAGCCTGTTTCCCCTTTTCTCAGGATCTTCGGCAAGTGCTTTCAGGTCAGCACCGGCCGAGAATGTCCCCCCACTCCCCCATAAAACGGCCACGTCAAGGCCGTCATCGTTGTCAAAGGCCCTGAATGCATCTGCCAGTTGATCCGCCGTGATTCTGTCGACGCAGTTTCTGACCTCGGGACGATTCAGTATAATCGTGCAGATCCTACCCTCCCGTTCAACCTTCACTTCCATGGCACCCTCCCTCACAGGTTATTTACAAACCTCGTAAGAGAAAAGAGCATGCCTGTCAATAAAAAAGACCCGATAGACAGGTAATTGCTTTTGCTGTATACATAGAAAAAGGAGGTCAGGCCATGGCAAAAACGGACTATTCGATACTGGACAGACCGGAGATCCTTTCGTTTCTCTTTTATCCTCGAAAGGAAAGCTTCTTTTCACGATCAGATAGTAGTGAAGACGATATCCTGATACCCGTTGCAGAGGATGTCGTGATCGGAGCCCGTTTCCATCGTGCCGCCACATCGGCCCCGACCATTCTCTTCTTTCACGGAAACGGTGAAATCGTCTCCGATTATGATGACCTGGGTCCCATCTACGTGAAGCTCGGGGTCAATTTTCTTCCCGTCGATTATCGGGGATACGGAAGATCAACGGGACGTCCTACCGTATCGGCAATGATGGGCGACTGCCACACAATTTTTACCTATGTTCGAGACTGGCTGAAAGAAAGGGGGCACAAGGGACCTCTTGTCGTCATGGGACGATCTCTCGGGAGCATCTCCGCACTGGAGATCGCATCGAACTACGGGGACGAAATCGAAGGCCTCATTATCGAGAGCGGCCTTGCCTATGCAATACCTCTCCTGCAACTCCTGGGTATCGATGCGGGACACCTCGGAATCTCAGAAGAGGATGGCTTCAGCAATATCGAGAAGATACAGGCCTTCCATAAACCCACCCTGATCATTCATGCCGAGTATGACCACATCATCCCCTTCTCAGACGGTGAGGCTCTTTTCGAGGCAAGTCCCGCCCCCGGCAAGAGATTTCTCATGATCCCCGGCGCCAACCATAACGATATCTTTGCCAGGGGTCTTACGGATTACATGGATGCAACAGGGGATTTTCTGAAGGCTGTCGTGTAGACTTCTCTTCTTTTATAACCCTACATTCTCTTTTTGTACTTCAATTCCTCAAAGGTTATCCTGAATGTCGTTCCACCATTTCTCTCAATCTCCACAGAGGCATCAAGCTGGGTGACAAGAGTATCAACAAGCTGCAGTCCCAGTGTTTCGGTTTTCCGGAAGTCAAGATCGGCGGGCATTCCGATACCGTTATCGCTCACAATGAAGACATATGTGCCGCCATTGGCCGAATGAAGGCCGATATGTATACCACCCTTTCTCCCCTCCGGAAAGGCATGCTTGAGGGAATTTGAAACCAGTTCGTTCGCGAGGAGGCCGAAGGGTGTGGCAGTTTCGATAGGGAAAAAGACCTCATCAACATCGAGGGTGAACCGAATGATATCCTGATCCACCCCATAGATCTGGGAGAGATAATTGGTGAGGCTTCGTAGGTAATCTGCGCAGTCTATCCTGCTGATATCCTCCGATAGGTAAAGCTTTTCGTGTATGAGTGACATCGATCGTATTCGGCTCCTGCTGTCTTCGAAAAGCTCTCGCGCCCTTTCATCATCAATATGTCTGGACTGAAGACTGAGCATACTGGAAATCACCTGCATGTTGTTCTTGACGCGGTGATGAATCTCCTGGAGCATAATTTCTTTTTCTTTCAGAGATTGCCGTATCTGCTCCTCTGCATGCTTGCGGTCCGTCACATCGCGAATGACACCGCGGAATCCCATGGGAAGGAACTTTCCATCCCTCATCAGAGTAGCTGTTACCTCAAGTACCCTCACGGAACCGTCCTTCCTGATTATTTCATAGTCCTCAATTTCACCGGGGTTGCCTGTCCTGTAAATCTGGTTAAATGCCCGATAGGCCTTATCCGCCGTCTCGGGGGTCGTGTATTCGCGGTTGTTCATACCCATGAGCTCATCAGGGGAATAGCCGAGAACCCTGCATGTTGAATCATTAAAAAAGGTGATATTGCCGACAAGATCAGTCTCGAAATATCCTTCACGAATATTTTCGATGATCGCCCTGTACTTTTCTTCGCTTTTGCGAATTTCCTCCTCGGCAGCCTTGCGATCCGTCACGTCGCGAACGACACCGCGAAATCCTATGGGACCGCCATCATCGCTCATCTTCAGCGTGACCGACAACTCCAGTATCCTTTTGCTGCCATCCATTCTGACTATTTCATAATTCACCAGCTCAGCAGGTTTTCCCGTTTTGTATATCCTATTAAAGTCCTCGTACATTCTCTTGGCCGTTTCAGGTGCCGTATATTCAAGATTGCTCAAACCCAGCAATTCTTCCCTGGGCAACCCCGCTATTCTGCACAGGGAATCATTAAAAAACGTAAATTTTCCTGCAAGGTCAACTTCGAAATAGCCTTCTTCTATACTCTCAAGGATGTTGCGGTATCTTTTCTCGCTCTCTATCAGCTTCTCCTCGGCATTTTTTCTCTCCGTGATATCGAGAAGCTGGGCGATAGTCTGCGTCTTTCCTTCCGAATAAGTGACCACCGATGAGCTTATCTCGGCATGCCGTACCGTGCCATCTTTTCGCACTATGTTGAATCCGTATCTCGCCGGCAAAATCTCCCCGCCTCGCCTTTGGTGATAGCTCTTGGTAACAAGTTCACTGTCTTCTTCACCAAGAAATTCTCTAAAATCTCTCTCAAGCAGCTCTTTTCTGGAATACTTCAGCATGCGGCACAGTTCTTCATTGACATAGGCTAACCGATAGTTATCGTCCACGATGAGAATTCCCTCATGAGAATTTTCCACTATCGAACGAAAACGATCCATGCTTTCCATAAGCGCATCATTCAATCGCTTATACTCGGTCGTGTCCCGTGAAACGACGACGGCATGGGTTACTTTGCTGCCTCCGCTCGGGTATGGATAATAAGTCACATCGAAATACCTGAGCCCCAGATCTTTGAACTCAAACCATCGCTGGTAATTCACCTCCTCGCCGGCAAAACAGCGCTCAAGGTGACCCTTAATTTCACCGTTGAAAACCTCATCACCCCATATATCGGCCGCAGACATCCCCACAATCTCATCTCTTTCGAGGCCTTGCGCCCTGCAGTATGCATAGTTTGCCGCTTCATAGACATAACGGCTGTCAATAAGGGTCATCATATCACTCGCCGTATTCACGATAAATTCATATCTGCTCCACCGTTCCTCCATCCTCTTTCTTTCAGTAATATCCGTATAGAGAGCAACAGCTCCAATCAATTCGCCACCCATCATTATCGGAGAACCTGCCACTATTACATGTACAGATGATCCATCCTTCCGATATCTTACAACCTCCGAAGGGGGAACCTTTTGTCCGGCGAGGACCTGTTGAGACAAATCAGACGCCTCCTCAAGTACTTCCGGATTCGTGATCAGTTGATCAATATTCCTCCCCACCACCTCATCGGGAGTATATTCGAATAATCTCTCAGCCCCTTCGTTCCACTCAGCAACATTGTTGTCTTTATCAAGCGTAATGACTGCATCGGGAACCGCCCGCAACACCGATTCAAGGTAGAGCCGACGCTCTCGTATTTCTCGTTCACCTTTCTTTTTGTCAGTGACATCACGCGCAACACCCCTAAAACCGATGGGCTTTCCATCGGGACCCACCATCAGTGATGCCGACAGCTCGGCATATCTGATCGGGCCATCCTTTGTCAGAATCTCATAATCGACTATCTCCGAGGGATTCCCCGTAATATATACTTCGTGAAAAACCTGATATAAACTCTCTGCCGAGGCAGGGGTGGTATATTCCTGAAAATCCATGCCCGTAAGCTCGTCTCTGGAATAACCGGAAGAATCGCAGAGGATATCGTTGAAAAATGTCAGTCTTCCCGCCAGATCAACCTCGAAGTACCCCTCCTGAATGCTTTCGAGAATGGTCCTGTATTTTTCCTCGCTTCTTGTGAGTTCCTCCTCGGTCTTTTTCAGGTCGGTGATATCGGTAATTATTCCCTGAATACCCACGACGCGATCTTTATCATAGACAGGCTGCGCGAAGGTAAGTGCCCAGATTACGCTACCCGATTTGGTTATTAACCGGTATTCCGTGGGTTCCGTTTTTCCTGCTATGATTTTCCGAAATTGCTCGGCAATCGATTGAACGTCTTCCGGATGGATGAAATCGGTGATGGGTCTCCCTATTATTTCAGAGGGTTTATACCCCCCTATCGCTTCTGCAACGGGACTTATATACGATATACATCCTTTTTCATCGGCGATATAGAAGATGTCCTTCATATTCTCCACGAGATTGCGATACTTCTCCTCACTTTCCCGCAGAGAGTCTTCAGCTTTTCTATGTTCGGCAAGCTCCCTGTTAAGGTCTCGTGTTCTCTCATGGACCCTCTTTCTCAATGTGCGGTTCCAGAGCAGTATCCCCACAATTACCATGGCAATAGTTCCCAGGCCCGTAATGATACATATCCAGAATGTTTTACCTAATACCGGCAATCCCCTGTCCAGATGAATCCATTTCTCAAGTATCGCCGTCTTCTCCTTTTCCGTTATACCGGCGAGAGCCTTTTTTATGATACCGTGGAACTCCGGCCAGTCTTTGCGTGTCGCAAAAGACAACTTGGTAACATAACCCGTTTCTCCCGCTACCCGAAGGTTTGTTATTCCCTCGCTTTCGATATAGTAGATCGCCACAGGGAGTGTTGCGACCAGGGCATCCGAAACGCCAAGAGATACTCTTTTCAAAGCGGTGCTGAGATCGGACACAAGATCGAGGCCTAAGTCCGGATAATCCTTTTCTATAAACTCATGCCATACATAGGACTTCACCACGGAAACCCTCATTCCCCTGAGGTCTTCCATGGTCAGATCGCCTACCTCTTTCCTTGTAATGATAACGCCGGGGAGGACGATGTGGGGATCGGAAAAGTGGACATATTGGGATCGGTCAGGCGTCTGCGCCGCGGCGGGAAGTACATCGACTTCCCTTTTTCTTGCTTTTTCGAGGACTTCTTCCCAGCTCTCGCAACGCAGAACCCTGAACTCTATACCGAGCTTTTCCTCGATAATCGCAATATAATCTGCAGAGATACCCCTGTAAATACCATTTTGATCAAAATATTCGATGGGTGGAAAATAGGGATCGGGCGCTATGGTAATTACCCGATGCGAATCGAGCCAGCCTCTCTCTGTCTCGGTTACGGGGACTGAAATTCCGCCTGCACCCTTTGCACCAGCCACGGAGAGAAAAATGAAAAGAATTACCGACAAGAGAAGAAATGGACGCTTTGTGCTGAAACAATGAAGTGGTAACTGAAAAGCTCCTTTTCGGAATTTCCGAAGACAATATATCATCTTATTCGTCATAGGTGCCGAGGATAATTCTTTTATCAAAGTAAATCAACCGCTTTTAG
>JAFGBH010000055.1 GCA_016933215.1 Deltaproteobacteria bacterium
AAAAGGTGAGGTAAGAGCTCACCAGTTTTCCGGGTGACCGGGAAAGCTTGGTAAACCCCATCCGGAGCAAGACCAAATAGGGAAACGTTTGAGGGCTGCCCGTCCGAAGTTTCCGGGTAGGTTGCTTGAGGCAGCAGGCAACTGTTGTCCCAGATGAATGATCATCGCCCCTTCAAGGGAAACCTGGTGGGGGAACAGGACTCGGCTTACAGATCTCCTCTTACACACAAAAAAACAGGCGGCCTTTTACAACGGGCTGCCTGTTTTTTTGTGAATGCATTATGAATTAGAGAAGCTGCTATTTACCCAGTCTTTTTTCTGTCTTTAATACGTTGAGCGTTGTTTCAATAACGGTATCTGAGATGAGAGACATGCTGTTGATACCGCATTCAACCAGGAACTCTGCAAACTCTGGATAATCACTCGGGGCCTGCCCGCAGATCCCGATCTTCTTTCCCATCTTTCTCGCCTTGGTTATTGCTTCCCTGATAAGGTCCGTTACCGCCTCGTTTCTCTCGTCAAAAATGTGAGCTATCAGAGAAGAATCCCTGTCGAGCCCCAGCGTAAGCTGTGTAAGATCATTTGATCCGATGGAAAATCCGTCGAAGATCTCCCCAAATTTCTCTATAAGGATGACATTGCTGGGGATTTCAACCATCATATAAAGTTCGAGTCCGTTTTCTCCCTGAACAATGCCATTCTGTGCCATAACATCGACAACTTTTTTGGCTTCATCTACCGTTCTGCAGAAGGGGACCATGAGCTTCACATTATTGAGGCCCATCTCGTTTCGTACCTTTTTCATAGCCCTGCACTCGAGGGCGAACCCATCCCTGTAACGATCATCATAGTAGCGAGACGCACCCCTGAATCCAATCATGGGGTTTTCCTCATCGACTTCGAAGTAGGGTCCGCCGATCAGGTTCGCGTATTCATTGCTCTTGAAATCACTCATTCTGACGATGACGTCATTTGGATAAAAGGCGGCGCCTATCTTTGCGACACCCTGGGCCAGTTTATCAACGAAGAAATCGGTCTTGTTTTCGTACCCCGATGTGAGGGCTTCTATTTCTTCTCTAGTCTTTGCGTCCGTCACCTTGTCGAACTGTAACAGTGCCATCGGGTGTATCTGAATGAAGTTACTTATGATAAATTCCAGCCTTGCCAGACCGACGCCGTCGTTGGGAATAGATGCCACGTCAAAGGCGATATCCGGATTACCGACATTCATCATAATGTTGGTTTTGGGACGTTCCATGCTTTCCAGATTGATTCTTTTGACATCATACTTCAGTATGCCCTCATAGACGTTTCCCACTTCCCCTTCAGCGCAGGATGCCGTTACTTCACTGAAACCTCTCAGCTTCTCCGTTCCGTCTCCTGTGCCCACGATGCAGGGAACGCCCAGTTCTCTGCTGATGATGGCGGCGTGACATGTCCGCCCGCCCTTGTTTGTTATGATGGCGGTGGCGATCTTCATGATTGGTTCCCAGTCGGGATCGGTCATGTCGGTAATGAGTATCTCTCCCTTCTTGAAATCTTTAATATCAGTGACGTTTTCTATGATATGTGCCGGTCCTGCGCCGATTTTCGAGCCTACCGCCGTTCCTGTAACGAGAAGATTTCCCGTTTCCGAAAGTTTGTAACTTTCAAGGACATTTACATCTCTCTGGGACTGAACGGTTTCGGGCCGTGCCTGCAGAATAAAAAGCTCCCCGGTATTTCCGTCCTTGCCCCACTCGATATCCATGGGTTTGAAAAAGCCGGCCTGTGCCGAGTAGTGATCTTCTATAATGGTGGTCCACCGCGCAAGCGTCAGGATATCATCTTCTGAGATACAGAATTGTTTCCTCTCATCTTCCGCGACCGGAATAATCGCTACCGGGTCTTCCGTATTGGAGGAATAGACCATTTTTACTTCTTTGGTCCCGAGCTTTTTTTGGAGGATAGGTTTGTATCCTGTTTTGAGCGTTGGTTTGAATACATAAAATTCATCGGGGTTGACCGTGCCCTGGACAACCATTTCGCCAAGCCCGTATGAACCGGTAAGCAGGACGGCATCCCTGAATCCCGATTCCGTGTCAATTGAGAAAATAACGCCGGAGGCGGCGAGGTCGGAGCGGACCATCTTCTGGACGCCGATCGAAAGGGCCACGGACAGGTGATCAAAGCCCTTATCCTCACGGTATGAGATGGCCCTGTTGGTGAAAAGCGAGGCGAAGCATTTTTTGCAGGCATTGATCAGCTCATCGGCGCCCCTTATGTTGAGGTAGGTTTCCTGTTGTCCGGCGAAACTGGCATCGGGAAGATCTTCCGCCGTTGCCGAGCTTCTAACGGCCACGTCCGTATCTTCACCATACTCGTCACAGAGTTTTCTGTAGGCCTCGAGGATCGCCTCTTTCAGGTCTTCCGGGAATTCGATATTATAGATGAGGTCACGGATTTTTGATCCCTTTTCGCCAAGACCATGCATATCATGGGTATCGAGATCGGAGAGAATTTCCTCAATCTGGTCCTTTACACCGGCAGATTCAAGAAGGTAATTGTAGGCATAAGCGGTAACGGCGAATCCGTCCGGAATTCTGACTCCCTTTGCGGTAATTTCCCGTATCATTTCACCAAGGGACGCATTTTTCCCGCCTACCTGCGGAATATCATCGAGTTCGAGTTCGTCAAACCATAACACTAACTTGCTGTCTTTCATGAATTCCTCCTAAAGAACGTAATCACTTGAAATGGGATTTCCTATCAATTTTACGGTATGAAGTCAACTTTATATCTGCCCATCTCCCCTTTTTTTCATGATTTCATTCGCCTGTTGCAGTTCCGAAACTGTATTGATCCCCATGGCCTCCACGGAGTCGTCTACAACGAAGGGGAGGGCATTTCGATTCTCTCTCCCCGCGATTTCAAAGATGTCGGTAAGATAGTATTCGCCCTGGGAGTTTTCGTTCCCGATTTGATCGAGCGATTCGAAGAGGAATTTCCTCTCGGCGCAGTAGATGCCCGTGTTTATTTCATTGATTTCCTTTTCTTTCTCCGTTGCATCCCGGGCTTCAACAATTTTCACTACGGTATCCCCTTCCCCTCGTATCACCCTGCCGTAGCTTCCCGGATCTGCGCGAAAGGTCGTTACAACGGTTATAGCGGCATTATGTGAGCGGTGATGGTCGACGAGACTCTCGACAGTGGAGGGCAGGAGGAGGGGAACATCGCCGCAGAGGATAACCACATCGCCCACGAAATCATGAAGGGCCGCCTTTGCCTGTAAAACGGCGTGTGCCGTTCCAAGCTGTTCCCTTTGAAGGGCGAAGGTGAGATCATCGTCGCTGAAGAGCCTTTGTATCTCTTCCGCCTGGTGCCCCACGACGGGCACGATCCTTTTCGATCCGATTGCCCTCGCCAGGGCTATGGGATAGTGAAGCATCGGTTTTCCGCAGAGGGGATGGAGTACCTTTGCGAGATCCGATTTCATCCGGGTCCCTTTTCCGGCGGCGAGTATGACAGAGGCCAATTTTCTCGTGGTGTCGCCCATATATGTTTTCCTCCGAAGTGGTCTCTGCGATTTTTTTGAGGGTTTTTGCGCCGCTTTTAACCCCCGGTTTTTTGTATCATCGTACCAGGTTGATGCCCGGCGGGAGCACGATAAGAACCTCTCTGATCGATTTCATGTCGGAGTCCTCGATAACGAAGAGGATTTCGCCTTCTCTCAGGGTTTCGCTTCTCTTCGGTATCGCTCCCATTCTGTTCAAAAGGAAACCACCCAGGGTTTCATAATCTCCCTGAGGGATGTCAAGAGGTATCAGCTCTCTGATACGATCCATGTTTGTTTTGGCGTTAAAGAGATATTTGCCCGGACCCACCTTCCGGTAGAGAAATTTACCCTTGTCCTGATATTCATCATCAATCTCTCCCACGATTTCTTCCAGGATGTCCTCGATGGTTACGATACCGATGGCGCCGCCGTATTCGTCCACCACGATGGCCATATGCTCCGCCCTTCTTTGCAGTTCGAGAAACAGTTCGCTGGCGAGTTTTGATTCGGGCACGTAGGGGATGTCTTTTCTGATGCATCGTTCGACAGGCTCGTCACCGCTCAAGGATACGGCATCGGAATCTCTCTCGTAAAAAAGCTCTAAGAGTTCAAAGGCATGCAAAATTCCGGTGATGTTGAAGATCTGGTCGCTATAGACGGGAATGCGTGAATACCCTTTTTCGGCGGCTATCCCTGCGGCCTCTTTAAGGGTTATATCCGAGGGAAGGGCCGTGACCTTGGAAAGGGGAATCATGATCTGGCCCGCCGTCGCATCGGAAAAGTCAAAGATCCTTTGAATCATATCTTTTTCTGACTTCATAATGTCTCCCCTGCCCCCCTCGTCTTTCAGGAGAAACTCCAAGCCTTCCTTTGTAATGTAGGGGGAATATGCGATACCTGTTCTCTTGGTCAGGCTGTGAACAGCTCCGCGGGATATCCTGGAGAGGATAAAAACGATGGGGTAAAAGACCCAGGCGGCAATCCATATAAACCATGCGATCTTCGGGGCGATAACATCGGCGTGGTGTTGAAAGATGCTTTTCGGGACTATTTCACCCATTATGAGGATGAGGGGGATCATAATGAAAATGGATAAGAGTTCTCCTTTTTCCATACCGTAATGGGAGATAAAAAGGGCAGTGATAAAGGCCGTGTTGCTGACTTCGCAGAGGTTGGTCCCCGTCAGTGTTGTTGAGAGAAACCATTCTGGTTTGTCGAGGAGCTTCAAGGCGATGATATTGGAGCGAGATCCTGCTTTAGCCCTCTGTCGTATCTTATGAGTATCCGAGGCAACGAGCGCGATTTCTCCTCCTGAGAAGAGACCTTCGAATAATAGAAAGAGGATAATCGGAAAGAACAACAGAAAATCAAAGCTCATGCCGATCCTCCCTTCTCGTAACCGTGATCGTTTCTATACGTGTCTTGCTTATCTTTTCCACGGTTAATATATAGCCCTCGTATTCTATTTCTTCCCCTCTGGCAGGTAATTTTCCGAAGAGGTGAAAGACAAATCCTGCCACGGTGTCGAATTCTTCCATGGATACGGAAAGGCCGAAGTGTTCGTCGAATTCCTCGATATCCATCATCCCCGACACGATGAAATTGCTGTCATCGACCCTGAAGAACGGGACCTCCCGAACACCGTACTCATCGTAAATTTCGCCGAAAAGACTCTCCAGTATGTCAGTAAGCGTTACAAGGCCTGCCACCCCCCCGTACTCGTCAACCACGATCGCCATCTGTATCCTTCGCATCCGAAAATCGGTCAGCATGCTGTGGGTCTCTTTTTCGGCAGGTACGAAATAGGGCTTTTGCAGGAGATTCTTGATATTGAGCCGTTTTGTTCCCTTGGATATTTCGGCCAGGAGATGTCTGGCAGACAGGATACCTAAAAGATCATCTTTATCGGTTCCGTAGATTGGTATCCTCGAGTGTCGGGCCTTGATGATCTCTCTGTTCATCGTTGTCGCGTCCATCGAGAGAGGGAGACAGAACATGTCGACTCTGGGAGTCATAACGTCCGATACTTTCGTGTCGGCAAGAGCGAAGACCCTGTGTATCAATTCTTTCTGAGATTGTTCCAGGGCACCCTCCTCATGACCGACGTCGACAAGGGTTTTAAAGTCATCCTCTGTAAGGGTCCGCCCCCCTTCGAGGCCGTTTTCCCCGGAGATTGATACGAAGAAGTCTGAAATTCCTTCCAGAAGGATGACGAGGGGGTAGAGCACTTTAGAGAGAAACGTAAGAGGCAGCGACACGGCACTTGAAAATCGAATCGGATACGTGACGGCGAGTGTCTTGGGTATGGCTTCGCCGAAGATGATGAGAGTGACGGTTGTGATGATTATGGCCGCCCATTTTCCCGTCGGTCCAATAAGGAAGATAAGTATTGATGTGGTAAGGGCCGCCATCGCAATGTTGACCGATTCGTTACCCACAAGTATCGTGACGAGAAGTTTTCTCGGATATCCGAGGAGCTTCTGCACGTAGGCATGAAAGGGGGTCTTTTCTTCCCTCATCTTGTGGAGGTGTAGGGACGTAAGTGAGAAAAAAGACGCTTCAGAACCGGAAAAAAAGCCGGAGAGAAGTAAAAGAATGGCTAATAATCCGAGTTTAATTGTAATTGATAAATCCAATTACTGTAACGTGCCTCCCGGGGCGGAAAAATTGTAAGAGATTAATTGCAGATAGATTATCGTTATTTTTCGTGAAATGTCAACATATCAAATGACAATGTCGGAACTCTCAAGCATTCCGAGGCTGAGATTTATCCGTGCCGGCATGTATTATAGTCGTCAAGAGATCTTCGAAGGTGCAGTCCTTTGTAAGGTACCCGGAGGCACCTGCCTCGAGCATGGCCGACGTGAGCCGCCTGTCTGAATGCATGGTGAGGGCGATTACGCGTGTTTGGGGGGATTCTTTCGAGATAGCCCGTGTGACCTCGATGCCGTTCATGTCGGGCATGGTGATATCCATGATGACGATATCAGGCGACAACTGTTTCACCAGTTCTATCGCCCTTCGCCCGCCATCCGCCTCGGCAATAACCTCCATACCGGGTTCTTTTTCGATCAGCATGCGAAGGCCATCGCGAAAGATCGTATGGTCATCAGCCAGAAGGATTTTTACTTTGATCGCCCTTCCCCTTTTCAGTGTTTTCTCATGCTTGGTGGTACTGTTATGGTGACGCGAGTTCCTTGGTCCCTCTTTGATTCCACGGAGAGGTCTCCTCCCAGATGGAGTATCCGCTCACGGATTTTTAAAAAGCCGGAACCCTCATGGCGTATCAGGGAGTCAATACTCGAATCGGTCAATCCGATCCCGTCGTCTTCAATAGTGACCGAAACACCGTGTCCGTTTTGGTTGAGCGATACGGAGGCCTTTCCGGCCCCGGTATGGGTTGGAACGTTCATTAAGATCTCCTGGGCACTCTGAATGAGGACTGAACGTATGGATCTATCAACGTGCACCAGTTTTCCGTTTTTTTGCAGGTCGGTCTTTATACCCGACTGGTTTTCCAGTCGGGCAGTAAGCCATTCCAGCGCGGCCTCAAGACTCACAAACATGTGATTCAGGATGTTTGTCGGATCATCGTTGTATTTTTCGTACAGCACATCATCGAATATCTCTATTTTATCCAAATCTTTATCTCTCAACATCGTCCGTACCTCCTTCCGGTTACGTGCTTTTCCGAGGTTACGGTACGCTTAGAACGGAACATGGTTTTTTTCTATCGGGGAATCCATGATTTCAGGGGTCGAAAATCCTGATTGTTCCTCATAGTATGGATGAAAAATAGCGGGGTAATCGGAAGGCAACGTCTCTGAAGGAAAAGACCTTTTTCGGCAGCCAGTCTACCCGTAGCGAAAGGCCTTTTCTGCTATCTTCGGACTCAGATAGATCTGGCCTTTTGATACGGCACCAACGGCCTTTGCGACCTCCTCAAAGGTGCAATCTTTTGATATATATCCGGAAGCACCCGCCTGGAGCATTCCTGACACAAATATCCTGTCTGTATAGTCCGAAAGGGCTATTACTCTTGTTTGTGGCATTGCCTCAAGGATTGCGCGGGTAGCGCTGATACCGTTCATGTCGGTCAGGGCGATATCGGTGATAACGATATCGGGCGACAATTGCTTTGATATATTGACGGCAGTCTTTCCGTCTCCCGCCTCAGCGACGACCTTCATTTCGCTCTCGCTATTGATAAGCGCCCGAAGTTCGACGCGAAATGCCTCGTGACTATCGGCCAGAAGGATTGTAATGCCCATCATCTCTTGTTCTCTTGTCTAATTTCCGGTAAGGGCGGCGGGGACTTCAATCACTACCCTTGTTCCCTTCCCTTTTCCCGATTCAATGCTGAGCTTACCGCCGAGATAATTAATCCCTTCCCTTATCTTTAAAAACCCGTGCCATTTTCTTCTCACCTTCAGTATCTCGATTTCCGACTCATCAAAGCCCTTCCCGTCGTCTTCAGCGCAGACTCTTATGTTGTTCTCCCTTTTCTCCACACTGATCGAGACGTTGGTCGCCTCTGCGTGCTTTCCGATATTTGTCAGCAGTTCGTGGGAAATCTGGTAGAGAAAATGACCTACACCCTTGTCGACGCTTATTCTTTCATCGCTTTTCGTGAACGTTGTTGTAACGCCGCTTGCCTCCTGAAATTTTTCGGCAAGCCATTCCAGCGCCGCCTCAAGTCCCGTATAGACATGTGAGGCCCGTGACATAGATTCCATGAAGTGCTGACGCGAAAGGGGATCGCCCGTGGTCTTCGCTGACAGGGCTACTTCCTTCCTCTGTGATGGTTTCCGATTGTCTTCGGCGGTGCCGATCTCGTCCTTGAGAAGCCTGATCATGTCAAGCGCCCTCACGACAACCCTCCCCGTGCCGTCCGTCGAACCATAGAGGGATGCGGAGAGAATATCCTCAAGTTTTTCTATCTTCATCATCGTCTTATTCTGCAACATAGTCGTTACCTCCGTTTTCGTTATGGTGTTTCTAAAGAACTGTCCTGTTGCCGTTGTTCCAGATTTTCATGGTTTCCGCTTCTCTGACGAGTTCGTCTCTGAATCGGGGATGGGCAATATTAATAAGTGCCTCTGCCCTTTCCCAGGTGGACTTTCCCTTCAACTGGGCGATTCCGTATTCCGTTGCCACGTAATGGACTATCGATCGTGGTACCGTGACGATTGATCCCGGTCTCAGCGTTGGTACAATCCGTGAATGCATCGTTCCCTCTTTATCGGTAAAGGTCGAACTGAGGCAGATGAAACCCTTTCCCCCATGAGACTGAAAGGCCCCGAATATGAAATCCAGCTGTCCTCCCGTACCCGATTTGTGCGCCGGCCCGACAGACTCGGAGCATACCTGACTAAAAAGGTCCACCTCTATCGCGTTATTCGCCGCGATAACTTTATCGTTGACGGCGATTACTCTCGGATCGTTGACGTAGTTAACCGGATATGATGCGCATGTTGGGTTGTGGTCGAGGAATTCATAGAGCTTCTTTGTTCCCATGGCAAAGGTATAGGTCATCTTATAGGTGTCAATCTTCTTTCTCGCTCCCGTTGCCCGTCCCGAATTGTAGAGATCCACGCAGGAATCGACAAGCATCTCCGTGTGTATCCCGATATCCTTAAGATCACTCTCGGCGATCATTGTTCCGATAACATTAGGAAGCCCTCCGATGCCAAGCTGTATGCACGCACCATCTTCGATTTCTTTCATTATGTGTCCTGCGATCTTTCTATCGGTTTCGGTAGGCTCGGGTGCGAGAACCTCCGTAAGGGGCGAGTTGTCTCCTTCCACAATATGATCGACTCTCGAGATATGAATTGATTCCTGATTCCCGCCGAGGCAATAGGGTATGGATTTGTTGACCTCCACCACGATCTTTTTCGCCTTGCCGATTACCGAGCAGATGAGGGAATTGGAAAGTCCGAAGTTGAAATATCCCCTGGCGTCCATGGGAGCTACAGAGAGAAAGACCACGTCATAGTTGTGGTATTTTCTGATGATGCGTGGTGCCTGATGGTAGGTAAGGGGGACATAATTACAGAGATTGCTGTCATGGAGCCTCCTCGATACCGATCCAAAATGCCAGTCGCTCATTCTGATATGTTTTCTCGTGGGATCAGCCTCTACGGAATTCGGGATCTGCGTGAAGCAGGTGCTTCTTATCTCGACGTCGTGAAGTTCTTCCACCCTCCTGGCAAGTGCCGCATCGATTGCTTGGGGAAAGAGGACGAATTCACTGTAGAATATGAGGTCACCCGACGTGACGAGACCTGCAGCTTCTTCCGGCTTAATCAGCTTGTCCTGGTATTGCCACATATCGATACTGTGGGAACCTCCCGCCAGTTTTATCCCCGTCTCTCTTCGCTCGTCTCCGTCGACAGAGGTACGATAGGCCTTACCTGCTATCACCGAGCTGAGATCTTCTCTTCCATGCGAATGATCGGTATCGGGAAGAATTATTGTATTCATAGGATACTCCTTTCGATTTACTTTGTGACTCTGGCTGGCACAATCATCGTCACGCAGGTTCCCTCACCGGTCTTCGATTCAACATAGAGATTCCCCTTTACATAGTTTATCCGTTCCCGGATTTTCGCGATTCCGCTCTTCTTCGTGAACATTGTAAGGGCACCCGTATTAGCAGTATCGAACCCCATTCCGTCATCTTCAACCCTGAGAAGGATGTCGTTGCCGCTTGTTTCGAGGGAGACCGTCACGGTGGCTGCATCTCTGTATTGTCCTGCATTTTCTAAAAGTTCTTTGGTGCACTGAAATAGCAGGTAGCCGATACCCTTTTCTACGCTCTTTGACACCTCATTCGTATAAAACGTCGTTTTCGTTTTACTCTGCTTTTCGAATTCTTCAACAAGCCACTGCAGTGCTGCTTCAATCCCCTTGTAAACGTAGGACGCCCGTGAGAGTTCATTGAAGAACGCCTTTTGTGATTCAGGATCGACCGTGGCGACCTCGGTTATGTTTTTCATGCAGGACAAGTTATTTTGCACTATCTCAAGCGTCTCGATCTCGGGAAGGTCCTCTTCCTTGAGAAGATCGACAAGCTGCCTGGCGATGCTGAGGGCATTGCCGTTACCATTGCTGGGAAACCGTTGCGTTGCATCCAACATACCTTCGAGACTTTCTACTTTTTCTAACGCCTCGTTTCGTAGCATTTTCATTACCTCCGTCTTTTTTTCGGGAATTGTTCTGTTCCCTGATTTCGGGGTATAGATAACCAATTTAAAAAAATATTACTATCGGGAGTACTCTTGTTTAATAGGCAGATAAAACCTGAATCGGCTTAGGGAAAAACTATAAATTGATGTGTGAAGATGATTAGAGCTGTATCGGGGATCAGCTCTCCAGGGAGGTCAGGCCTTCCCTGATGGCATACTTCACCAGCTTCGATATTGCGTGGATGTCAAGCTTGTCCATTATGTTGGCGCGGTGAGTTTCCACTGTCTTCACGCTGAGGTTGAGTCGCCCGGCAATTTCTTTTGTGCTGACGCCTTCGGCAAGAAGTTGAAGGACCTCGCGCTCGCGCTTTGTCAGTTCCGTGAAAGCAGAGCGCTCGGTGCTCGTCGACTTACTCACAAATCGCCTCACGACAATATCAGCTATCTTTGGACTCAGATATATTTGGTTGGCAACAACGGCACGTATCGCCGTGGCAAGTTCTTCAAAGGCGCTGTCTTTTAAGAGATAGGCGGAAGCGCCTGCTTCGAGCATGCCTGATACGAATCTCCTGTCAGAGTGCATCGAAAGGGCGATCACCTTTACCCCAGAGGCCTCTTCGAAGATTGCTCTGGTGGCGTCAATGCCGTTCAGGTCAGGCATGGTAATATCCATTATCACTATGTCGGGGAGGAGCTTTTTCGCCTGTTTTACAGCCGATCTGCCGTCCTCTGCCTCGGCAATAACTTCCATGCCGTTTTCCTTTTCTATCAATGTACGCAATCCGTCACGCACAATTTTGTGATCGTCTGCCACAAGAATTTTTATATTCATGAGACGGTTCCTTTCTCTTTTTTTCCTGTCCGGGTGGGGGGAACGATCATCGTAATGCGAGTTCCGACTCCCTTTTTGGATTCAATATAACACTGTCCTCCCAGATAGTCCAATCGTTCGCGGATGCTGAAGAGGCCGAATCCCCGGGACCAGTCTTCCGGAAATTCGAGGTCCGATTTGTCGAATCCTCTTCCCTCATCCTCGACACTGAGGAAAATGTCATTTTCCACTTTTTTAAGTGTCACGAGCGCTTCTTTGGTGTCCGCGTGTTTCACCACATTCATCAGGAGTTCCTGAGTACTTCGGAAGAGGAAGAAGGAGATATCTTTGTTAAGTTCCGTCTTTGTTGTATCCACATTAAGCTCTACGCTTATATCATGCTTCTCCTGAAATTGCTCGGCAAGCCATTCCAGTGCAGCCTCAAGACCGAGGATATAAAGCACGGGGGGGCTTAAATCGAGTGTCAGTGATCGCGTTTCATAGATAAGCTGATCCATCAGATGTATGATCTCCTTAAGGGGATCTATAAGGTGTGTGGATTCGGCCTCTTTCCGCAGGGACTCTATCTTTATCTTTGCTACGGCCATGGTCTGGCTTATCCCGTCATGAAGGGCCGTGGCGATAAACTGCCGTTCCCTTTCCTCCGTCATCGATAACTCCGATGCCAGCGAGCGAAGGTTTTCGTGATACTCGAGGAGCTTTTGCCTCGCCCTTTTCCGTTCCGTTATATTTTCATACACCACGACGACTTTTCGGTCCTTGATGCTTTTCCCTATTACCGAGGCGCTCATCATACAGATGATTTCTGTACCGTCTTTTGTCCGGCAGGGAAACTCCTCGGCATGCGTCCTCTGGTCCTCCCGGAGGTTGTAAAAGATGGCCCCTATTTTTTCGTATTCCTCGTCGTTCCGATAGAGGAGCCTGCTCAATTTTCCTATCATCTCTTCGGGCGTCCATCCGAAGACATCCTCGACGGCATTATTTGCAAATATGATGTGGCGTCTCTCAAAACCAATCACTGCGTGAGGAATGGCATCAAGAATCGATGCCTCAAGCTCTTCCAGTTCTTCAAGTCTCTGCCTGGCCTCCTTAATTTCTGTTACATCCATTGCATTACCGAGGACCAGCTTTTCTCCTCCGAATGAGATCAGCGAGACCGTTTCGATAATCCATCTCATCGAACCGTCTTTCGTTATAATCCGGTATGTGTAGGGGCGCGATCGCTCGTCTTTGAGCGCCCTTTTCAGATTTTTCGCGATTATCTTTCTGTCCTTCGGGTGAACACAGAAGAGGCTTTCTTTGCCCGCCAGTTCATGTGGTGAATATCCCGTATATCGGGCGGCATTATCGTTGACATAGATAAATTTTCCGTCCTGGACCACGTAAACGCCTGCCTGGGATTCCTCGGCGATGGTCTTATAGAGTTCCTCCGCCTGTTTTCGCTCGCCGATGTCCCTGATCGATACGACCCTCTGTTTTCGTCCGAGGAAATTAACGTTTTTCCCCTGTATCTCGACGGGTATGGAGGTACTATCCTTTTTGAGACAGATCGCCTCGTAGGGCTTATCAAACATGGAGTCGATGTTGTATTGTACAAAATCCCTCCATTCAGGTGTAAAGAGATTCAGGATGTCCATCCCGATGAGTTCCGAGCCTTCATATCCCGTTATGGTTGACAAGGCCCTGTTTGCCTCAAGAATCATTCCCTCTTCGCAGACACTTATTCCCTCAAAAGATGCCTCCTGCAAGCGGCAGCAGCTTCCTTCAGTTTCGATGAGGACATCCTTGAGCTCCTCATAGGACCGCACCTTTTTTTCAAGTCGTTTCACCCGTTCTTCCAGCTCTTCATAGGTGAGTTTTCTGCTCATTAAAAACTCCTTCGAATGTTGAAAATATCGATACGTAATGATTAAAATGGCCGGTGAAAGTGCATGCAAATATAGTGCCAGATATATCCGAACATCAAGGCAAAACCCTGGGGGGAAATGTGAAGACCCTTTAGAAACAACACATAAAACGATATTCGGGGATCACAGGGGTGATTTTCATAATGGCGAGTTTATGCTATTTTTAAAAACCGCACCAGGTGGTGATCGTGTCTATCTTTTCTCTTGTGCTCTCAAGGCTGTTCGCCGGAAAATCCCAGTCAGGATACCCGATGGCGATGGCCATGATCAGCCTTTTTGAATCGGGTATTTCAGCATATTCCCTTACCACTTCGGGGTAGAGCACCCCCTGATCCTCTACGCAGGTGCCGAGGCCGAAACCGAGAGCCGCCAGGCAGATACTCTGTATAACGGCTCCGATATCCAAAAGGGGACCTCCCTCGGTCAGGGAACGATCGGCAGTTATTATAATGGCTGCCGGTGCATCGAAGTAGCGAAAACCCCGTTCCATCCACTTTTCTCTCTTTTTCTTGTCGAGACGCGGTATATTCATCAGTCTGAAAATCTCTTTGCCGAGTTCTACCTGACGCTGCCGATATATACTGTCCTGGGGCCATCCCACGACGAGGTGTTCCGGCTGCAGGGGAGCTCCGGCATTGAGCTTTTCTACATTCACTCGTTTGATATTGTCCAGCACCTCACCCGTGATCACGACAAATTCCCAGGGCTGCGTGTTCATGGCCGAGGGGGCCCTCTGGGCGATCTGGAGAATCTCTCTCAAAATCTCTTTCGGGACGGGATCGGGCTTATATTTTCTTATACTTTTTCGAGCTTTTATCGCCTCTTCAATATCCATCGAATCGCTCCTTGATTTGATTTCAAAATTTCGGGGAATGTCATCTGTGGGTTATCTTCGAAAGCATGTAAAAGACGATAATTATGAATACAACAAAAAAACATACGACCAGAACACCCACCTGCTGCACATCGGTTAATCCGTTATACCATGTGATGAACGTATGGTGGTATTCTTCAATCAGTGCTCGTAGTGCTTTCAGTTTCTCGATCATGGCAACTCCTCAGTATGCTCATGTTATGCTTTTCACGCTGTGAAAATATAAAGTATTCTTACACGTTTTTCAAATCCCTTGTGACGATAAATGAATAGAGTATCATCATCAGAAACATTACCGCCACGGACAGCGAAAAAATTTCATTGAGTACGGATCGTTCCAGACAGGCCATAACTCCTATAAAAAATACACCGAGTCCCCAGAGGGCTATGATCTTCGCAAAGAGCTTTCCCCTGACAAAATACGGTACGAGGATAAGAAATATTGTAGCGATTCCGCCCCATTTTTGCCAGGTGAAAATTTTAAGGGCCATGAGTTCCCCGTCAAAACTACCTTCCTGAAGCCTTGAGGTGATGCCCAGAAGCTGCAGGTTCTCCATAAAGTCACCTGCGAGGACAATGACCGATATAAGGGCCCCGAGGTAAAATATTTTCTGCCCCCTTTCCCTGGAGCATTGTATCGAAAAGACAAAGAGAAATGACGAATAGAGGAGCATGTAGATGAAATCGAGACGGTTGCCCCGATCCATGGCTCGCACCATATCCTGACGCTCCGGGGAGTTCTTCTCACCGAAAAGCTGATAGACCTCTTCGGGCGACTCGATGAATTCAAAGGCGATGATCGGTGTGAAAAAACCCTCCGGCATGGAAGGAGAACGGGAGGGGAAGACGCTCATCAGTACGATGCTCATCACGATAACCGCTATCCCTATAAAACCTGCCTTTAGAAAGGGCCTTTCCATGGTCTTCAGATCGTGCCTTCCTCGCTCATCATCTCGCACTTTTTCAGAACGAATGCGAGAAAAAGATCGCAGGTGTCCTTCCATCCCTTGTTCTGAATATACTTCATCACATCGTCGTCATTGGTGAAATCACAATGGCAAAGTGTGGCACAGTCGGTGCTCCCGAATTCGCCGATGAAATCCCGATAGAGCGTCCCGACGGCCTCGATGGCACAGGTCCTCCCCGATACATTTTCCTTGGGGGTTCCCTCTTTTCCGTCGCCACATTTGAGACCGATGGCAGTGGCTGCCCCGATAAGCGTGCCGCAGGCGGTTTGCCCCGACATGATTGCCCCCAGATATCCTGCCGCCGCCCAGGAGTACTCCCGCTTCGGTAGCCCCCATATTTCCTGCAAACCTTGCAGGGTGGCCTCCGCTCACGTGTAGAGGTGCATTCTGGTGTAGGCATCCTTCAAGACCGTTTCGAATTGTGCTTTCCGCGTCATCATGGCCCCCCGAATAAAGAACGAAAACTTTATTGGCGAAAGAGTAGCAGTAAAGCGGCGGGTATTCAAGAAGATTTACGGTTTTTTACGTATCTTTGGGATGAGTGCTGAGGTATGCATTCCTTGTCAGATGTTTCAATATTCTCATAATAATGATAATAATATCAATTGAAGCTCCCCGCAATCCCGTATAAGCGGGATCTCCGCTTTGCTCTGACACGTTGCGGGGAATCTCCGATTGTTTAGTAAGTTAGA
>JAFGBH010000056.1 GCA_016933215.1 Deltaproteobacteria bacterium
CCTTTCTTTCTTTATATTCTCCGGGACATGATCGGAGAGTGAAAAGGCGGCGGTTCCGGGACGCTTTGAATAGGGGAAAACATGGAGATATTGAATGGGTAATCGCTCTATGAAGGCCCTGGTATTTTCGAATTTCTCCTCGCTTTCACCAGGGAACCCGGCTATTATATCGATACCAATGCCTATGTCAGGTATTTCCTGTACTATCGTTTCGATTCGTTCCTCGAACTGGCGCGAATCATAATTTCTGTTCATTGCCTTCAGGATTTTGTCATTGCCACTCTGAAGAGGGATATGAAGATGCCTGCATAGTATACTCGATTCCCTTATGAGTTCGATTATCCCGTCGGTAATTTCCATCGGCTCTGTCGAACTGATGCGGAGCCTTTCTATGTCCGTTTCTTTTTCTATCCTCGAAAGGAGGTCTGAAAGCGAGGTCCGTGGCGAGAGTTCATGCCCGTACATTCCCAGATGTATTCCCGTAAGAATAATCTCCCTGTAGCCAGCCTGGTAAAGTGATCGAATTTCCTCGATGATGCGGTTTTCGGGGAGACTTCTCGTGCGACCGCGGGCATAGGGGATGATGCAGTAGCTGCAAAAGGCATTGCATCCGTCCTGAATTTTCAGATATGCCCGTGTCTGACCATGAAAGTCTGTCACCGAAAGACAGGAGAGGAAACGCTCATCATTGATATTTTTGACGTTGATTATCGTTTCTTTCCCCGCCTCACTGGACAACAGGTCGGGAATTGCTGCCTTTTGCCTCGTTCCCACCACCATTGTCACACCCGGTAAGGCTGCCAGTATTTCAGGGGCGATCTGGGCATAACAGCCGGTGACAAAAATAGATGCCTCAGGGTTGGTCCTGTTTGCCCTCCGTATGAGCTGTCTTGACTGGTAGTCAGTTTTTCCCGTGACGGTACAGGTATTGACGATGTAGATATCGGCCTCAGAACGAAAGGGAACAATGGAAAACCCCCGTGATCTGATTTCCTCCTCAATGCCCGCCGATTCGTAATGATTTACCTTGCAGCCGAGTGTTGCTATGGCGACTCTAACCACGGTGAACCCCCTTCGAGATCCACCCGCCACCGATGACCGCATCGTCCTGATAGAAAACGGCCGCCTGGCCAGGTGCCACGGCCTTCTGAGGGGTGTCAAAGTGTACAAAGACACTATCTCTTTCTTGAGGCATGAAGGTAATCTTCGAAGTTACTCCTCGGTGTCGGTAGCGTATATGAGTTCTGGCATCGAGGGAATCCGCATCTGGATGCATCGGTGAAACCCATAGAATCCGTTCCGCAATGAGACCCGCAAAAAACTGGTCCTCATCACGTCCCACAACGACTCGATTCTTTTTGCTGTCAATCTCTGTCACGTAATAGGGCCTCTCCGATGCAATGTTGAGCCCCTTTCTCTGGCCGATTGTGACCGAGTGTATTCCACGGTGACGACCGACAATAGCACCATTTTTATCAACGATATTTCCGGGCTTGAAAGGGGAGGGGACGAGAAAGTCTTCGATGAATCGCCGGTAATTGTTGTCCGGAATAAAGCAGACTTCCTGACTCTCCCTTTCGGAAAAAGATCCGAGATGGAGGCCCCGGGCCATCTCACGTATCTCGTCTTTTGTTTTTTCACCATTGGGAAATATGGTTTTTGCGAGTTCTTTCTGTCCCAGTTCGAACAAAAAGTAGGACTGGTCTTTGGTGGCGTCGATTCCCCGTAAAAGGCGGAAACCTTTTTCTATGCCCCTGTTTTCTATGCGGGCATAATGCCCCGTAGCGAGGTAATCGATTCCCCGTTTCTCGATCTCTTTGAGGAGATATCGAAACTTGATCTTTTTGTTACAGACAATGCAAGGGTTGGGCGTTCTGCCGGCAGCATATTCGGAGGCGAAATATTCAACAATATCGTTGTTGAATTGACGCGTGAGGTCAATCTTATGGAGGGGTATGTCAAACTCGTTGGCAACACGCTCCGCTTCGACTTCGGCCCTCGTCGGAAAGCCGTTTCTGATATAAAGTCCCTCGGTACGAAAACCCTGTTCGATAAGGATTGCAGCGGCGACGGCGCTGTCGACACCACCGCTTATCCCAATGAGGACGCTCTTTCTCGCCATTAATTCTTATCCTGTAGCAGTTATTCCCATGCAGGTCGCTGCTTCTAAACATTTATTGTCTCAATGTCAATAATAAAGGAATATACATATTTTGACAACAATTCAGGGGGAATCAAAACGAAAGCAGCCTTGTTACCCATGGAAGGTAAGAAATTATGATACGTTAGCACGATAAATCAGACGGATTAATCAAAAAATAGTTGCCTTTTGACAGATATGTCATTACTGTAGCATCGGTATTTCCATGTAATGTATTCCATAGTGAAGGAGGAGTGAGATATGATCATTGTGTCTGCCGTTTTGGAGGCTCAGGCGGGGAAGGAAAATGATATGGAGCGTGCCTTGAAGGATTTTATGCCCAAGGTCCAGTCCGAAGAAGGAACCATCGCCTATATTCTCCATCGTTCGAAAGGGAATCCCGCTAAATTCATGGTCTATGAAAAATACGTCGATGAGGCTGCTCTTGCATATCATGGTTCAACAGACTATTTTAAGGAGCTTTTCGATAAGGTCGGGCCTATGCTTGCGGGGGCACCGAGTATCGAGATCTATGACGAGTTGGCGGCAAAGAAGTAGAAAGAATTGACAAACAATAGCATTATGCTAATTATATTAAAAATATTCACGTAGGGGAATTGATAGGATGCATAGTTTTATGTCTAATCGATATGGAATAATGAGAAAACTTATCGTACTTTTTGTGCTTATATTGTTGTGTGGTTGCTCATCAGACAAAGAATCTAAACTAGAGACAATTAACCCGGGACTTTATGAACTAAAGTTTACATTGAATTACGAAGGTCAGTCATACATAGTTTTACAAAAGACAAGATATAGTTCCGATGGTTCATATACGGCGATAACTTACAATAACGATATTGCTGTCGAGGAACTCGAGGGTAAATATAAAGTTGAAAATGATCGACTTGTATACTTTGATAAAAGAAGACGGGCGATCCGCAAAGATGGGACATGGGCACAGTGGGAAGAAATTAAATCATCAAGTGTGCTTATTCGGAATATAGATGAAGGCAGTTATCAGTATTATCTTGATGCGCCTGATGAAAGGGCAAAGGCTCAATATGAAGCCCTTGGCATTAGCGTGGGCTGGAAAACATTACTTCGCATTAGTGGATAGTAAATATACATAGAACACTTCGAAAATAAAAGTCTTTTAAACAAGCGTTTCCTCTGTATTCTCAAATTATGCATATCAGAATCCTTGGGACAGAATCTCTCGGCGTCAGAGGCCTTTGCTGTTTTGTGGAAACGGAAAGCCGGAAGATATTAATCGATCCGGGTGCAGCGCTGGGCTACAAGAGGTACTCCCTTCTTCCCCACCCCCTTCAGATCGCACTTGATGAAGAAATACAGAGGCAGATCGTTGCGGCATGGTCGCAGGCCACCGATATCGTCATAAGCCATTTTCATGGTGATCACATTCCCCTCGTTGATGCAAATCCCTATCAGCTGAATATGGAAAGGGTACGGGGGGTAAATCCAGATGTCAGGGTGTGGGCAAAGACGTCAGTTCTCTCGCAGACTGAAGAAAGACGGGCGCACGCTTTTTCACGTGTATTGAATAAGAAACTCAATCCAGCGGAAGGGAGTGAGGGTCCATGTACCTTTTCAGACCCTGTTCCTCACGGGAGAGCCACTGATAATTGTGAGAAGGTTGTCATGACGAGAGTAGAGGAAGATTTTGTTTTTGTGCATGCCTCCGATATACAACTCCTGAATAATGAGGCGATTGCTGTTATACTTTCCTGGAGGCCGGATGTGGTTTTCTTAAGCGGCCCTCCGATCTACTTATCGAGAGTTTCAAATGAGCAACTGGAGATGGCACGGAGGAATGCCCTTCTCCTCTCAAGGAAGATAGATACCCTGATTATTGATCACCACCTCTTAAGGGATCGGAAGGGCGCATTGTGGTTAGAAGAACTCTCATCGGAATCAATGAACCCTATTGTATGCGGTGCAGATTTTATGAAACGACCGAGGCTGCTCCTTGAAGCTGACCGCCAGATCCTCTATCAGAAAATGCCGGTGCGCGAAGGCTGGCATGAGGCATATGCGGAAGGGAGGGTAGGGACGGTGCCCTATAGAAAGCTGGTAAAAAGGTTTCATGAGTACGCTCACTTGGACAATTATTTGTCCTGAATGAAGGATAAGAGAAAATGACAAAACGGAAAGTTCACTTCAGCTCTGCGGGAAATACTATCAGGGGAATCCTTTTTATGCCCGATGTGTCAGGGGAGAAAGTTCCTGCTGTCATGATTTCTCATGGTGCATTCGAATATAAAGAACGTTACGTTGAACTATGTGAAAATCTTGCGATGAATAAGATTGCATCATTAGTTGTGGATATGAACGGTCATGGCGAGAGTGAAGGTGATCGCTATCATATTGACATGAGACGATGGATATCAGATATCAGGGCGGGAATCGATTTCCTGACGATGCAAACCGGAGTCAACCCTGACGCTGTTGCCGCCTTCGGCCTTTCTACGGGCGGTACGGCCGTTATTGAAGCAGCATTGGTTGATGCCCGGATAAAGGCCCTGATGCTTTTTGCACCGACGGTGCGAAACATTATGAAGGCAGGAGAGATTGTGTTATATTCCCTCCTGGCACCGCTTGGTTTCATAAAAAAGTTGGTAACGGGAGAACCCTTGAAGATTTATATGCCCCAGGCTATCGGTAAAAAAGCCCTTGCCTGGGATAAAAAAATTAATACGACAATTATACAAGATAAACGCTTTCAAGAGAGCTACGTTCCGATACCCGGTTCCTGGCAGTCTTCGATGGTGGATACGATTAAACGAGCAGAGAGAATTACCATACCCACACTCATAATGCAGGGTGAGAATGATGAGATCGATTCTCCCGACTCCTCGAAAATGTTATATAAAATCCTTCGATGCGAGAAAAATATCATCCTCATGCCCGAGACGGGGCATCTTGGTCATTTGGACGGGAAGAGAGAAAAAATGTTTGAGTATACCGCCGAGTGGGTTTACGAACATCTGGAAAAGGGTTAGAAGCGGCACAACGAAAAGAGGAGGATAAGGTTTTTCGAGGATAATGACCAATGTATGGAAATTGAAGGGTGTAGAAAGGGGGTTCCGTATTGAATAATTTTATAGAATATCTATCAAGCCAGCCGATAGCACTTATTGTTTTTTCAACGACAGCGCTTATAGTTGTCTACTTTATAGTAAAAAAGCTGCTGAAGCTGGCATTGCTGTTTGGGCTTATCCTGATCGCGCTCTTTGGATACTATTATTATAAAGCACCGGGGGAATTTCCCGGCAATGTGAAGAGTACGATTTCCGATGTGAGGGAGCAGACGGGCGACATGGTAGAGAAGGGGAAGGCGGTCTATCAGAAAGGGAAGGAAATGGCCGAAGAAGTACTTAATGTGGCAGAAAAAAGAACGGAAGAGGTGCCCTCAGAGTAAGTCGATTTCCATTGCTCGTGCAGGACAGGCCGTAACGCAGAATTCGCAGCCGTTGCACTTTTCGGGGTCGAATAGAACCTTCATCGTTGTGTCGTCGAAATATAAGGCGTTGGTAGAACAAAAGGCGAGGCATGCCCCACAGTGTACGCATTTCTCAACGTTTTGAGTAACGCTCTTTGAGAGAGGTTCAACCTTCAGCCCCGATTCCTTGAGATAATTAATTCCCCTGTCGAAATTCTTTTTTGTTCCCGTCAGTTCAAGAACGAGCAACCCTTCTCTTCTTTGTGATACCCGCGCCCTCAGTATATTGAATGTAAGATCATAAACCTGGACAAGACGACAGACGATTGGCTGATCGACGATTTCGGGGGTGTATCGAATGACAATTTTCTTTGAGTAGGTTTTATCCATAAAGATTCCATAACCCTTTAAAATCATCGTATACTAATGTAACATCTATATCATGTCAAGGAGTTAGTTCTGCAGAGTTTCACCAGGTGTATTCGCTAAATAGAGATTGACTCAATAAGAGGAAATGAGTACCATTCATTTAATGAAATACATTCACTTCAGTAAATAATTCTCTACCGTGCTTTAATTATCCACAAAAAAGGGAGGTTATCCCATGTACAGCGACCTTGAAGGGAAGGCAGTGCTCGTTACCGGTTCTGGAAAGAGGACCGGGATCGGTTACGCTATGGCGGAAAAGCTTGCCTCCTGCGGTGCCAATGTCGTCATTGCCGATCTCGGAAAAACGGATAGTCATGACGGGTCAGTCACTACGGGCACATGGGAGGAAATGGAGGATATTGCTCGGGATCTGGAGAGACGATTTGGCATAGAGGCGCTCCCCGTTAATCTCGATGTTACCGATAAGGGATCGATAGAAGCCATGATCGATAAGGTTAAGGATACGTTAGGTTCTGTCCATGTTCTCTGCAATAATGCGGGGGCCTCCTTCGGAGTTCCGAATGCCGTTAATACCTACGATGAAGCTGCATGGATGAAAACGATCGATGTCAACCTTCACGGTGTATTCAGGGTTTCACGGGCGGTCATTCCCCTGATGCTTGGAACGGGAGGAAGCATTATAAATACGGCTTCAAGGGCCGGCAAAAAACCCCCGCTTTTCAATGGTGCCTATGCGGTGGCAAAGGCGGGTGTCATTATGCTTACCAAGGTGATGGCAACGGAACTTGCGGGGGCGGGCATCCGTGTCAACGCAGTCTGCCCCGGTCAGATAATGACTGATCTGGAACGATGGCGCTTCGGTCTCGAAGCGGAGGTTTACGGAACAAGCGTTGAAGAGAGGGAAAAAGAGATGTGCGCTACCATACCGTTGGGACGCATTGGCGAACCTATGGAGGTGGCAAATCTGGTGGCATGGCTTGCATCGAGAGAATCTTCTTATGTTACGGGGCAGGCCATTAATATAACGGGTGGTCAATTGATGGAATTGTAGGAGTGGGGGAGTAACGATGAAAGCTATAACTGGTGGTCAGCTGGCGGCAGAGGCCTTAATAGAAAAGGGAGTCGAATATGTTTTTACCATAAGCGGTGGCCATATCACGCCGATCTATCAATATCTTGAGGGCACGTCTGTAACCTTATTCGATACACGACATGAACAGGCCGCAGTGTTTATGGCGGAAGCATGGGGCAGAATGACAAGAAAACCGGGAATTGCGATGGTAACTGCCGGACCCGGTTTTACGAATGCACTTTCAGGTGTCGCCAATGCCCGCCTTGCAAATTCCCCCCTGGTGCTTATAGCCGGGTGCATCGGACTCGAATCGAGGGAAAAACTCGATCTTCAGGATATGAGTCAGATGCCCGTCATAAGTCCCATGGTAAAGAAGGCCTTCGCCTGTTACAACGCTGAACGTATTCCGGAGTTTGTGGACCTTGCCTATCGCACTTCGATCAGCGGAAGGCCCGGTCCTGTCTATCTTGAATTGCCCGTTGATATTCTAAATGCAGCGGCAAATGAGGAGAAGATAAAACGGATTCATACCGACGTCGATTCACGCCCCGTAGATCTCGATAAGGCAGGGAAAATCATTGAGATGATTCAAGAGGCACGATCACCGATCGTGATCGCCGGGAGCGGTGTGTGGTATGCAGACGCTCCGTCCGAGCTTGTTCGATTTATCGAAAATACCGGTATCCCAGTCTTTACGTCTTCGCTGGGGCGGGGAACGATTTCCGATACCCACCCCCTGTGTTTTGAGTCGTCACTGGCAATAAGGCCGGGAGCGGCGCTCGTGGCGAACATGACGGCCGATCTTGTTATATTCCTTGGGTCCAGGATGGGCCTCTTCTATATATTCGGCGATATTTTCAGTAAGGATGTACGGATAATTCAGGTCGATATCGAGCAAGAGGAAATTGGAAGAAATCGCTCGGTAGAACTGGCGGTGATGAGTGATATCAAGCCGCTTCTCAAGGAATGTAACAGGATCATAGAGAGCAAGAACTTGGGTGACGGATTGAGGCAGAGTTTCAAAACCTGGGTCTCGACACTCAAAGAGGCGGAAATAGATGGAAAAAAGGAGGCCGAGGTCAATTGGACCAGCAACAATGTCCCTATCCATCCGATGCGGCTCGCCAGCGAAGTTAACCAGTTTATGTCGAGGGACGATGATATTGTCGTGGCCGATGGAGGCGATACGCAGATCTGGATGGGAATGACCAGAACGATTTGCAGGCCGGGACACTATCTGGACTCGGGTCTCTTCGGGTGTCTCGCCGTGGGTATCCCCTATGCCAATACGGCCAAACTATTGAATCCTGATAAACGTGTCTGCCTTGTAATCGGTGACGGGTCCGTAGGTTTCAATTTTATGGAGTTTGAGATTTCCATAAGAAGAAAGTTGCCCATTGTCGTGGTGATAAGTAACGATCTCGGGTGGGGGATGATACGCCACAGTCAGGAATTGAGGCTCGGGCACGCCATAAAAGAAGGTACCCATATCGGTAAGGTGGAGTATCATAAACTGGTCGAGGCGCTGGGAGGCAAGGGGATGTATGTTGAAAAACCGGAGGATATTCGTCCGGCCCTGGAGGAGGCATTCTCCTCGGGGAAGACAACCTGCATCAATGTAATGACTGATCCCACAACGGTAAGTCCCGGCAGTGTGGCACTCGCTAACCTTGGGGCATACAAGGCGTAGCCGAGGGAATTAGACTTTCCACAGGGAAACAGACGGTGGGACCAAAAGGGCTTACGGGGGGAAGATATTATGGAGAACAAAGTCAATGCCGATGGGTACCTGATATCCAAGAGATATTCGTACTATGTATTTTTTCTGCTCTTTCTTCTCTATATGTTCAATTATGTGGATCGAATGGTTGTTGTTTCGATATTTCCCTTTCTTCATAATGAATGGGGAATATCGGATACGAAATGCGGCCTCCTCGTGTCTGCCGCCTACTGGGCCATTCTCATATTCTCCCTCCCATTTTCCGTTCTCATTGACCGGTGGAGCAGGAGGAAGGCAATCGGAATTATGGCCGTCCTGTGGAGTGCCGCCACGGCACTGTGCGGTGCCACGAGAAGTTTTGCTCAGCTTTTCACAGCCAGGGCCGTTATAGGAATTGGTGAGGCCGGTTTTGCCCCCGGCGGTACAGCGATGATATCGGCAATTTTCCCGGAGGAAAAGAGAGCCCAGATTATGGGGTTCTGGAATGCCTCCATTCCCCTGGGGAGTGCCCTCGGGATTGCCCTTGGTGCCATAATAGCGGAACATTTTGGGTGGCGATATGCCTTCTTGGCCGTTGCGATACCCGGTCTTATTGCCGGTTTGGTATTCTTCCGTATAAAGGATTATAAGACCGTTGATCTTTCAAAGACCATAAGGGGAGCCGATAGTGAAGATAAGAAAAAGATGAAGATGGCTGATATCGTAAGGGAATTTACAGGGACACCATCTCTTATCCTTACTTATCTCGCCTTCGCGGGAAACCTTTTTGTGACCACATCACTTATGAGCTGGCTCCCCACTTACTTTCATCGTTCCGGGGAAATCTCCATGAGCAAAGCGGGAATGATGACCGGGGCAGTGATGGCCCTTGCCATAGTGGGTGCGCCCCTGGGAGGAGTCATCGCCGATAGATGGCAGAGAAAAAGAGGGAATGCACGACTGCTGTTCAGTTCCCTTTCTTCAACACTGACGGCACTGATATTCTTTATTGCCTTTGCCTTTTTCACTGGCAAACTCCAGTATATGCTTTTTTTATGTGGCGGGATAAGTGCCGTTGCCTTTGTCCCCGCTGCGGCTGCCGTCACACAGGATGTGGTGCATCCGGGATTACGGGCCATATCATACAGCCTCTGCGTCATCGTCCAGCATATACTGGGAAGCTCTATAGGACCCGTTTTTGTTGGTGCCGTTTCGGACAGACATGATATCGGTACTGCCCTTACGATTGTGCCGCTCTTTTCTCTGATCGCGGGGCTGTTTTTCTTTGCAGGGTCCTTCTTCTATATGCGCGATAAGGAAAAGGTGGAGAAGGTTGCTATCACAATTGAAGAGTAAGCACTAAAGCTGAAAAGATCTGTGGCAGGAACACCTTTTAAGAAAGATGCCGATTGTTTATGAAGATTAAAGAGAGACCAGACATTAACAGGGAAGAAGGGGATGTGGTTAAAGGGGATCCCCGTTCTTCCCTCTATAAGTTCGGATTTTTTACCGCTGCCTTCGTCCTTCTCGGAGTTATCGCCATCCTTCCAAGTCCTGACCCGCTCGTCAAAGGGGGAGAGATGATACCTCTTGCCTGGAATGCAAAGGCCACCCTTGCACTCCTTGCAGCAGCGATCGTGTTATGGATCACAGAGGTGATACCCTTCAGTATTACCGCGCTTATAATCATGCTTCTCATTCCTGTTTTCGGTATTGATTCCTTCAAACATGTAATCATACTGGGATTCGGTAATCAGATCATAGCCTTTTTTATCGGCGTCCTGATACTATCCTCGGCATTTACGCGTTCGGGAATGGGGAACCGTTTGAGCGGTCTGATACTTTCAGTAATGGGGACGAAAACCAGAATGGTTATCCTGGGATTTATAATAGTTGGCACGCTTTTGTCAATGTGGGTTACCGATATGGCAGTGGCTGCGATTCTGATGCCACTCGGTGTTGCCATCCTCAGACAATCGGGGGTAAAGCCCCTGGAGAGCAACTTCGGCAAGGGCTTGATGATTTCCTGTGCCTGGGGCCCCCTCTTTGGCGGTATTGCAACCCCCTCCGGTTGCGGCCCCAATCCCCTCACGATCGGTTTTCTGAAGGGGCTTGCACATATCGATATAGATTTTATCACCTGGATGAGCATGGGGCTTCCCGCCTCGCTTTTGATGATACCGGCGGGATGGCTTGTCATAACGAGGATTTTTCCGCCTGAAATTGAAAGAGTTCCATTGGGAAAAGAAGAGATCAGAAAAAGACTTGACGATCTGGGGCCCCTTGGAATCAAGGAGAAATGGACACTCTCAATATTTCTTATCACAATCTCAGCATGGATTGCCGCTCCCTTCATCAAGGATATGACGGGAGGAATGGTTGATATGCCAATGCAGGCCGTTGCGCTCTCGGGGGCGCTCTTTCTTTTTCTGCCGGGAATTGAGGTATTATCCTGGAAAGAGGCACAGGAGGACGTGGACTGGGGAGGCATAATCCTTATCTGTGCAGGGATATCTCTTGGTATGGTGGTCTACAATACGGGTGCGGCACGATGGTTATCCTGGCTCCTTTTGGGCCCCGTTGTCCAACTGCCGGCCACTATAAGGGTCTTTGTCATTGTTCTTGGCGTAAGCCTTCTTCATCTGGCTTTTTCCAGCAACACGGTGACAGGGACAATCATTATCCCTCTTCTGATCGCGCTGGCGACTGATCTCAATATAAATCCCTGGCTGATATGTGCACCGGCGGCATTTACCTCGTCTCTTGCTTTTATTCTTGTTACCGAGACTCCGACAAATGTCATACCCTACTCGGCGGGATATTTTGCGATCAAGGATATGGCCAAGGCGGGAATCGTGATGACACTCGTGGCGGCATTGTGTGTCGGTATTTCGATTCTTGTCTTCGGTAATCTGTGGGGAAACTATTGAAGATCTCCGCAATCCCGTATAAGCGGGATCTCCGCTTTTGCTCCGACAGTTGCGGAGGATCTCCGATTGTAAAGGAAAATATTTGTTTTTTTATTCTCGCTTCCCCCGCCTAAAGGTAGCGGGATATGCGCTCGCTGTTCAATTCAATGTAGCGTGGTGGTGAACTATGAAAGCGGTCGTCTATGATAGCAAAAGGAAGCTCATGGTGGCAGATGTTCCGATGCCGGAGTTGAGTGATAATGAGGCCCTGGTAAAGGTGGTGAATACCGGTTTCTGCGGATCGGATCATTCACTGATTGAGAGCGGCGGTCTCGGTAATGGCACCATAATCGGGCACGAGGTAAGCGGTACCGTGGCAGATGTGGGTCGAAATGTGGATGGACCATCGGTGGGTGAAAGAGTGATGATTCGTCCCACCTATTGCGGAGCTTGCAGGGAATGCAGACTGGGGAAGCCATATCTCTGTCAGGTAGAGAGAAGAACGATCGGTCTCGGCGATTTCCAGGGTGGATTCGCGGAATATTGTAAAGTGGACCCGCGAATGCTGATCCCGGTTCCGGTGGGCGTCGATTCACAAAATGCCGCACTTGCTGAGGCCTTTGCGGCGTCTCTTCATGGAATAGAATGCTCCGGCAAAAAGGAGGGATCGGCGCTCGTAATCGGGGGTGGATCAATAGGGCTCGCCCTGGTGAGACTTTTAAAGATTATGGGTTTCGGACCGATTGCCCTTTCGGAACCGGTGGAAAAAAAGAGAGTGATCGCAGGCCTCTATGGTGCAGATGCGGTCATCGATCCTTTTCATGAAAATCTGATAGTGCGCGCAATGGATGAGACGGGAGGAAAGGGTTTCGATTCTGTCTTTGAATGTTCCGGTGCCGTTGAATCCGTTCAGGCTGCCATCAATACTGCGGCAGTAGGTGGTACGGTCTGTATCGTCAGTATCATCATGAAAAATATCGAGATCATTCCGCTGACGCTGAACTTCAAGGAGGTCTGGCTCACCGGGTCTTATTCAAACACGCATGAGGAAAACATCCGGTGTCTCAACTGGATGAAAGAGGGAAAGATCGATGGGCGGCCGCTGATTTCCGATTATATCGGCCTTGACGACTTGCCGCGAGTCTATGAAGAGCGCATCGATACGGGCGAAGCAGTCAAGGTAATGATAAGAATCGGGGAAGAATTTTAGTTGATTGCAGTGATTACGAAAATGAGCAGAGGAATAATACCTTCGATTGTTGATCGGAGAAGGGGCTCGTGATAAGGACTCTCGTCACAGCATAAAGAGGGCGAAGTGGGATTAAAAGAACGAAGAAAACGGGAAAAAGAACTCAGAAGAAAACAGATCCTCGATGCGGCGCGAGCCTTGCTTCTCAAGAGAGGAATTTCGTCGACATCGATGAATCGGATTGCTCGGGATGCAGAGCTCAGCGTCGGCACACTCTATATCTATTTTAAGAACAAGGAAGACCTCTATGCCGAACTCCAGGAAGAGGGGTTGAATCTCCTCTACGATAAAGTAAAAGAGGCAAAAGAAAGGGGGAATGACCCGCAGGATACATTAAGGGACATTGCAATTGCCTACCTCGATTTCAGCGAGGAGAACAGGAACTACTTCGATATAATAAATTATTTTCTCTCTGCACCCGAAATAATATTTCCCCCGCACCTGAAATCGAGAATAGACCTTCAGGGCAAAAGGATTCTCTCCCTCATCGAGGAGGTTCTGGGAGATATTGATCCGGTAAGGGGAATCAGTGAAGGGCTCGTAAAACGATATGCCATCATACTATGGTCAAGTCTTCACGGGATGCTGCAGCTGAGAAAACTCAAAAATACCATACTGAAAGACCAGGATTTCAGGGAACTGTATCTCTCAAGTGCGATGTTGACCATCAGCTCCATAACAGCGAAAAAGGAAGATGATGTCCTCTGACGAGGAGGGCTATACCTAATTATTTATCTCAAGAAGATCGTCCCAGTCAAAGGTTGGAAAAGTGGTGCTCAGCGGATGATCATCATTCACGGTGTTGTAGCTGATATTCGGAAAAATTGACGTTGCTATTTTTCTAACGGGCTCTAAGGGGACAACGTCATCCTGACTTCCATGATAAGCGATAACAGGGATATCCATTTTCTTTGAAAGATAGTGTTCGAATTCCTCGAGGTCCAGTGCAGGTGCCAGGAGAATAAGCTTTTTCACTTTCCCTTCATTCTCACAGGCGTAGATGGCGGCCATTAATCCTCCGTAACTTGATCCGACCAGTATCAAATCTTTCCTGCCTGCCAGGGTATCGTTCAGTGTGTTCATTCTTTCACCAAGTGTCCCGACATAGTCTCTGACGATCATATCGGGATAGCGTTTCCTGAAGTAGGTCCCCTTGGTTCCGTCACTGCTGCTTTCCAAGCCGTGAATAAAGACTCTGGTGACACTCATCCTGGTTTCCTTTCCATGCGGTATGTGAAAAGGTCATACTATTGATGAGAGAATTTTGCAAGGTACCAAAAAGATTGATTAGAATGTGCATAGTGTGTTAGACAGACCAAATTTGGAAAGGATTATATATGGCAGCTATAATTCCCTTCAGGGCTGTAAGACCACAAAAGAGATATGCGAAAAAGGTGGCATCCTGTCCCTATGATATTCTCACCTCTGACGAAGCACGAACAATCGCCAGAAAGAACGAGAAAAGCTTTTTGCATGTTATAAAGTCAGAGATAGATTTGCCCGAAGATATCGATCCTTATGATGATATCGTTTATGAAACAGCCAGAAAAAAGCTTTTCAACTTTCTCAAGGAAGGAACACTCTTTCAGGAAAAAAGAGAATGTTTCTATATCTATCAGCAGAAGATGGGGAGCCATGTGCAAAATGGAATTGTCGCCTGCATCGATACCTCCGATTATATAGCGGGTTATATAAAAAGGCACGAACTGACAAGAACCGACAAAGAGGCAGACAGAACGAAACATATTGATACTCTCAACGCCCAGACGGGACCGGTATTCCTTACACATAGGGCTGTGGACGCGGTTGATCGTATCGTTGGTCGTATTGTTGAGGAAAAACCGGAATATAATTTTATTGCCGATGATGGAATAGCTCATACCGTCTGGAAAGTGGATGATGACACTGTTATATCGGATTTACAGGGGACATTTATGAAAAAGGGTACTCTCTATATCGCTGACGGTCATCATCGGGCTGCATCCGCTGTGGCTGTTGCGGGGATGCGTCGGAGGGAAAATCCGGACCATCGGGGTTATGAAGAGTATAATAGAATGATGGCAGTGATCTTTCCGCATAACCAGCTTACAATCATGGACTATAACCGACTTGTCAGGGATTTATGCGGTATGACGGTGGAGGAATTCCTGGCGAAGGTTTCCGATGCCTTTACGCTTCTTCAAGACGTTCCAGGAAAAGCCCCCCGTCGTTTGCACGAATTCGGAATGTACCTGGACAAGAAATGGTACAGGCTGTCCGCAAAAGAGGGGAGTTATGATGAGGGTGATGTGGTAGGAGCGCTTGATGTGTCCATTCTTCAGGATAACTTGCTGACGCCGATTCTGGGGATCGGAGACGTGAGAGCCGATGAGAGAATCGCCTTCGTCGGAGGCATCCTTGGGATGGAAAAGCTGGAGGAGATGGTGGACTCCGGAGAGTTCGCTGTGGCCTTTTCCCTTTATCCTACAACAATGGATCAATTAATGGAGGTCTCCGATGCCGGGAAAATAATGCCTCCTAAATCCACCTGGTTTGAGCCGAAACTTCGGAGCGGACTCTTTATCCATCTCCTCGATTAGCTATCCGAGGGGCCTTCGGCAACGGCTTTTTGCCGTTCGAGTATTTTGAATTCCCTCTGTGTCCATCTGAGGATAATGAAAAAGACCAGAACATTCGCTATCGGCTGGGCCATCCATACACCGTTTAATCCGAAGAAGGATGGCAAAATATAGATAAGGGGGATGAGAAAGACAAGCTGGCGGGTCAAAAGAAGCGCCATCGACGTCATTCCCTTACCGATTCCGTTGAAGAGGTTGATCCACACTATGTTGGGTCCTACGAGGAACTGTGTGAGAACGTATATACGGAATGCCGGAATGGCAATCGCCAGAAGTTCCGGATCTTTCGTAAATATCGAAAGAAGCGGGTAGGTAAATACCTCGATAAAAAGACAGCTTATCCCACCTAAAAGTGCCGAGAATCGAGCTGCGACGCGGATGATCTCTTTCAGTCTCTCATAGTTGCGTGCCCCGTAGTTAAATCCTACCATCGGCATCACTCCATGCCCGATGCCGAAAAGCACCATCATAAGAATGCCGTTTATTCGAAACCCGAGTCCCAGTGTCGCAATCGCGAGCGAACCGTAATTTCCGAGTACCTGATTATAGATGGTAAGGACAAGGCTCATTGCTATGTGAATGATAAAGGTAGGAATGCCGACCTTATATATGGAGTAAATGGTAGAGAAATGGGGCATCAAATGGGAAGGCTTCAGTTTGTATTTAGAATGAGAAAAAAAGAGGAAGTAGATCGAAAGGAAAATTACTACAAACTGCGATATGACGGTCGCCAGAGCTGCTCCCTTGATTCCCATCTCGGGGAAGGGGCCCCATCCGAATATGAGAAAAGGATCGAGAACGGTATTCAGGGCGGCCGAAAAGGAAATCACATACATCGGCACATTGGGATTTCCCTCGGCCCGGAAAAGATAATCCGTCATCATCATAAACAAGAGAAAGGGCGTTCCGAAAACGACGACGGTAAGATAGTGGGCAGAGAGTGGAAGGATGGTTTCGGTGGCACCAAAAAATCGCAGAATGGGCTCGTAAAAAAAGACTCCCGAGAGAATAATCATCACACCGAAAAAAAGAGAAAGGAATATGACCTGTCCCGCCGCCCTTTGGGCTTTGCCGTCATCGCCCATCCCGAACATTCGAGATACATATGACCCGGCGCCTACTCCCGTCGCAATTCCGAGTCCCCCGAATATCATCTGAATGGGAAAACAGATGGTCAGGGCGGCAATGGCCTCGGAGCTGATCTTAGCGATCCAGAACGTATCGATCACGTTGTAAAGAGCCATGACGAGCATCGCCACGATTGAGGGAAGACTCATCTTAATAAGAAGAGAAACGATGGGGTCCCGGCCGAGATCAAGTCCTTTTTTGATGTTAATGTTTGTCATTCGCAAGGGTGTCTGGTTTCGTTACGTGCCACTATATAATGCCAAAGCATCTTTTATACAAACAAATTAATTTACTATGAAAGCAGTATCATGCCCTTCGGGTTGATGAAGGACAGGGAGGCATGATAAGGAATAACAAACGATGAAAAACAACCGTTATAATTTGATAGTGATACTTGGACAGACAGCGACGGGTAAAACGGCGCTTGCGGCGAGGCTCGCGCGGGATCTGGGATCAGAAATTATATCTGCAGACTCACGTCAGGTATACAGGGGCATGGATCTCGGAACGGGCAAAGACCTTGATGATTTTGTCGTTGACGGTGTCGCCGTTCCCTACCATCTCATCGATATCGTCGATCCGGATCATGAGTTCAGCGTCTTTGAATATCAGAAGCGATTTTATGAATCGTTTCTTGAAATTTCGAAACGGGGAATAGTACCCGTAATGGTTGGAGGAACGGGCCTCTATATCGAAGCGATTATAGAGGGGTACCGGATGCGTCAAGTTCCGGAAGATTTCGAATTGAGAAAGAGGCTTGAAAAAAAGGACGATGAGACCTTGCGGGCTCGCCTGCGTGAGTTGAACCCCGTTATCCATAACACGACAGACGTTCTGGACAGAAACCGTCTTCTACGGGCCCTCGAGATTGCCGAATATACGGAGACTCATCGACTTGATAAGGAAGAAGCAAGCCCGGAAATCATACCTTTTATTGTCGGTATACGGTGGGAGAGAGATGTGCTTCGTCTGAGGATCAGGGAGCGCCTCCAAAAACGGTTTGCCATGGGGATGGTGGAGGAAGTGAAGTCACTCCATGAATCGGGAATCAGTTGGGAAAAATTAGACTTTTTTGGCCTGGAGTATCGTTACGTGAGCCTCTATCTGCAGGGTGAGATGGAATATGATGTAATGTTTGAAAAATTGGTGACAAAAATTCGACAGTTTTCGAAGCGTCAGGGTACCTGGTTTCGGCGCATGGAAAAAAGAGGAACCTTGATTCACTGGATCGACGGGGGCGGCTACAGAGCGCTGGAGAATCTTATATCAAAACATCTGACCATACATGACACGAAAAAATAGAACCCTTACAAAATATATTGAAAGGTATTCCGTGGGTGATAGGTGGCCCCTTGTCTGCAATGTACGGAGGAATGTGGATAATATCGTAGTCATTCCCGCCCTCGCCGAATTGTCGCATCTTTTTCGTACCCTCGAGAGCCTTTCGAAGAACCCCGTTTCCGAGCTTGCGCGAACACTCGTCATCTGTGTCGTGAACAACCGGGCCGGATCATCCGAGGAAGAGATCGACGACAATCAAAGGACGCTCACGATAGTGCGTTCTCTCATACATGGCCGGGTAGTGGACGGGATTGAAGCGGGTCCCGTCCCGATGCCGATTATTCATACGATAGTGAAAAGCGGGATCAAGATTGGATATGTCGATGCCTCTTCACCGGGGTGTGAAATGGACGATCGAGATGGCGGCGTTGGTCTTGCGCGGAAAATCGGTTTTGATCGTGCCCTTGAGCTTTTTGACCATGGAAAAGAGGGCGTTAAGCTCCTCTTTTCTCTCGATGCCGATACGCTGGTGAATAATAATTATCTTTCAGCGGTACGGGATTATTTTGAAAAAACAGGATCGAGAGCCGCAGTTCTCTCCTTTGAACACCAGAAAGCGATGGAGAGAAAGGAACAGGAGGCTATCTGCTGTTACGAAATGTTCCTCCGTTCCTATGTTCTCGGTCTCAGATATGCCGGGTCTCGCTATGCGCACCATTCTGTCGGGTCTATTATTGTGTGTACTGCAGAGGCCTATACAGATGTAAGGGGCATGAACAAGAGAAAGGCGGGCGAAGATTTCTACTTTCTCAACAAGCTTGCGAAGGCTCACACGATCGGTCTCGTCAATACGACGAGGGTGTATCCATCGTCCCGTTCCTCGAATCGCGTTCCTTTCGGTACGGGAAGGAGAATCGAGGGATTTAAAAACGGTTCATCGAATGAATACCTTGCCTATAATCCGAAGACCTTTCATGTGTTAAAAGAATGGTTGCGTTTTATGTCTTCGGGCGAGTCGGAAGATATGGATAGGATACTGTCGAGGGCAAAAAAGATTCACATCGCTCTGGAGGCATTCCTTCGGGAGAATCGTTTTAATGAGGCGTGGCCGCGATTGGTGAAAAACGCGAAGACCCCGGATGTTCTTTCTGCGCACTTCCATTTATGGTTTGACGGTTTTAAGCAGTTCAAGCTTATCCGTTACCTGACGCGGAACTCATTTCCAGCGGTGAATATGTTTGAGGCCATCGAAAAATTGCTGGAGATGACGGGAGAAAAGAACCCCATTGATTGCAAAGACGGAGAAATCCCCCCGCTTTGTAATCAGGAAAAGGTACTTGATTACCTCAGGCACGTGGAATACGATTAATTTCATAATTGATGCGCCGTGGTCTTCGTGCTATAAAACAGCGTTTTAATAAACAGAAAACGAAAAGAAGCGATACGTGGAAACAATACAGATTCCGAGAAGGAAGACAAAATCCATCCATGTTGGTTCTGTAATGATAGGGGGTGGAGCGCCCGTTGCCGTTCAGTCGATGACCTGCACCGATACGAGAGACGTAAAAGCTACCCTTGATCAGATAAAAAGGCTGGAGGACGCTGGGTGCGAAATAGTGAGGGTGGCCGTTCCCGATGAGGAAGCGGCAGATGCCCTGGTTGATATAAGGCGTGGCATTACCATACCCCTTATCGCCGATATCCATTTTAATCACCTGCTTGCCCTGAAGTCTATGGAAAATGGTGTTGACGGAATACGGATTAATCCCGGCAACACTAAAAGAGAGAAGATTAAAGAGATTGTCATGGCGGCAAAGGAGCATGATGTTGCCATCCGCATCGGGATCAATGCCGGTTCTCTGGAAAAGGATATCCTGGCAAAGCACGGACGGCCAACGGTAGACGCACTCCTGGAGAGCACGCTGAGAAGTATAGAGCTTTTCGAGGATCTGAACTTTGATAATTTGAAACTTTCATTAAAGTCATCCGATGTGAATACCATGGTCGAGTCATGCAGGAGAATTTCCGAAAAGACCGATTACCCTCTTCACCTGGGTGTAACCGAGGCGGGAAGCCTGATCAATGCGGCAATTAAGTCTTCGATCGGCCTTGGAATACTTCTTCACGAGGGTATAGGAGATACGATTCGGGTTTCCGTGACCGGAGATCCTGTGGGTGAAATAGACGTAGCATATGGAATCCTGAGGGCATTAAATATCAGAAGGGTAGGACCTGATATTATATCCTGTCCCACCTGCGGACGATGCGAGATTGATCTTTTTGGCCTCTCGGAGGAGGTAGAAACGAGGCTTTCCGGGATGAAGGACTATATGAAAATCGCCATTATGGGATGTGTCGTAAACGGACCGGGAGAAGCGGCCGAAGCGGATATAGGAATCGCCGGCGGCCGCCATATGGGTCTCCTGTTCAAAAAAGGAAAGGCAGTGAGGAAGATAAAGGAAGAAGAGTTTGTCGATGCCTTGATAGATGAGATTACTACGATGATATCGAACAAGTGATGAGGAGGAATAATGCGCTATTCTGAGATGTTTTTGCCGACCACGCGAGAGATTCCGTCGGATGCAGAAACGGTAAGCCATCAGCTTATGCTGAGGGCTGGAATGATACGGAAGCTGACGAGCGGTATATATTCATATCTGCCCCTTGGTTACAGGGTGATTAAAAAGGTGGAGAGGATAGTTCGTGAGGAAATGAACAGGGCCGGTGCCGAGGAGGTTTTTCTCCCTGCGGTGCAACCCTCGGAGCTCTGGAAAGAATCGGGTCGCTGGGATTTTTACGGTAAAGAGCTTCTGCGATTGAAAGACAGGCACAACAGGGAATACTGTTTCGGGCCGACTCATGAGGAGGTTATGACCGATCTGGTAAGGAACGAAATCCAGACCTACCGGCAGCTTCCAAAGAATCTCTATCAGATTCAGACAAAGTTTCGGGATGAGATACGCCCCCGTTTCGGCATCATGAGATGCCGGGAATTCGGGATGAAAGATGCCTACAGCTATGATGTGGATGAAGAGAGTGCCATCGTGAGTTATCAGAAGATGTTCGAGGCCTATAAAAGAATCTTCAGTCGCTGCGGTCTTCGATTCAGGCCCGTTGAGGCGGATAGTGGTAATATCGGAGGGAGCTATTCTCACGAGTTTATGGTCTATGCCGATTCGGGGGAGGATGCAATGATGTTCTGCACCTCCTGTGATTATGCGGCCAATCTTGAAAAAGCCGAGATCTCGGAACCGGAAAAAGCGCCGGTAGACGAGAGCGTGTTTCTTCCCCTTGAAGAGGTTCATACACCCGACGTGAGGACAATAGAGGAAGTGTCAGGGTTTCTTGGGGTTACACCTCAATGTATCGTGAAGACACTCATATTTACTGCCGATGAAAGGCCTGTTGCGGTTTTGATACGGGGTGATGAAGAGATAAACGAGGCAAAACTGAGGAACTTTCTGGGGTGTGATAATCTTGAGCTGGCAATGGATGACATTATTAAAGAGGTGACAGATTCACCCAGGGGGTTTGCCGGTCCCATAGGCATAAAGTGCGAAATAATCGCCGATTATTCGCTCATCAATATGAATAATTTTGTCATTGGTGCCAACAAAGAGGATCACCACATAATAAACTGCAACATCGGAAGGGACTTCAGTGTTGCGAACTTTTCCGATCTCAGGATGATCACTGAAAAAGATAGATGTCCGAGATGCGGAAGCCCCATCAGCTTTGCCAGGGGCATTGAAGTGGGACACGTATTTAAACTGGGAACGAAATACAGCAAGGCAATGAACGCAACCTATCTGGACAGAGACGGAAAAGATAAACTCATGGTTATGGGGTGTTATGGAATAGGAATCGGAAGGACATCGGCCGCATGCATCGAGCAGAACAATGACAAGGATGGAATCGTATGGCCGATGCCTATTGCGCCCTTTCATGTTATAATTACACCCGTTAACGTGAAGGATGAAGATATTTTGAAGACCTCCGACGAGATATATCGCTCGCTTGAGGCGGAAGGAATCGAGGTTGTCCTCGATGACAGGGATGAGAGGGCGGGCGTCAAGTTTATCGATGCCGACCTTATCGGTATTCCCCTCAGGATTACGGTGGGAAAGAAAAACCTGGTCGATGGAAATGTGGAGGTACGGTTCAGACGTTCGGGCGAGGTTGAGATAGTGCCGGTTGAAGAAGTCAGAGATTATGTTGTTGCTAAGGTGAGGGAGGGGCTGGGCGAGACAGACTAAATGCGTGGCCGCCGTTTCTGAGAGTATGCGGAATTCCCGCTGAGAATATGCCGCTGAGTTTTATCTTAGTTTAAGACTCCGAGTGTCTGGTGTAAAAAGAGAATGATACGGATAACAGATATATTAGAAAAAGCGCAGGAGTATCTTCCCGAAGATGATCTTGAAATGATAGAGAAGGCCTATATCTTCTCTGCATCTGTTCATCAGGGACAGATTCGCATGTCAAAGGAGCCCTACCTTATTCACCCCTTGGAGGTTGCGGGAATTCTCGTTGATATGAAGCTTGATGCCGCTACTATTACGACGGGTCTTCTTCATGATACCATTGAGGATACCGTTGCAAGGATTGAAGAGATAGAAGAAGCATTTGGCAAGGAGATTGCCTCCCTCGTGGCCGGGCTTACAAAAATAAGCAGAATTACACTGGGAGACCTGCTGGAGCACCAGGCGGAAAACTTCAGAAAGATGATATTGGCCATGTCTGCCGATATACGGATCATCCTGGTGAGACTCGCTGACAGAGTCCATAATATGCGAACGCTCGAGTATCAAAGCCCCGAAAGGCAAAGGTTTATTGCACGGGAGACTCTTGAAGTGTACGCTCCCCTGGCAAATCGTCTCGGTATCAACTGGATTAAACTGGAACTGGAAGATCATGCCTTCAAGTATGTATATACTGATGAGTATTTCGAACTGATAGAGCGGGTTGATAAAAAGAAAGATGAACGGGATCAGTATACTGAAAAGGTCAAGAATGTAATACAGGCTGAAATGGAGAAGTATGACCTCAAGGGAGAGGTTGAGGGGAGGGCCAAACATTTTTACAGCATATATAAGAAAATGAAGGAGCAGGGCATAGATTTTGATGAGGTCTATGATCTTACTGCCTTCAGGGTAATCCTTGATTCGAACAAGGAGAGAGAGTGTTACGAGGTGTTGAGTATTGTACATGCACTCTGGAAGCCCGTACCGGGCCGTTTTAAGGATTACATCGCGATGCCGAAGGCGAATAATTATCGCTCTCTCCATACGACGGTCATAGGCCCCTACGGCGAAAGGATGGAAGTGCAGATCAGGACGAGAGAGATGCACGAGTGGGCTGAAAAGGGGATCGCCGCTCACTGGCGATATAAGGAAGGAAAGGCCTTTTCATCCGATGAGGAAGTCCAGATTGCCAAATTGAGAGAACTTCTTGATGTTCAGCAGGGCCAGGACGACGCCAGGGAGTTCATGAAAAACCTGAAGCTGGCCCTCTATCCCGATGAGGTCTATGTCTTCACTCCCAAGGGGGATGCAAAGGCATTTCCCAGGGGCGCGACGCCTATCGATTTTGCCTATAGTATTCATACCGACGTGGGAAATCAGTGCATCGGTGCCAGAGTTAACAGAAGCCTCGTTCCTTTGAAATATAAGCTTCAAAATGGTGACACCGTTGAAGTCATTACACAACCGAACCATTATCCAAGCAAGGATTGGCTGAAATATGCTGTGACGTCGAGGGCGATAGCTAAGATAAAACAGTGGATAAAGACGGAAGAGAGAGAAAAAAGCGTTGCTCTCGGGAAAGACATTTTTGAAAAGGAGCTGAAACGACACCATCTCAAATACAGTACTATAGTCAAGTCGAACGAGTTCAAGGCTGTTTTGACGGACTATTCTCTCAATACCACGGACGATATGCTTGCCCTCATCGGCTACGGAAAGTTATCGGCCAAACATGTGGTAAATAAGTTTATCCATGTCGAAGAGAAAGAAAAAGAAGAAAGTATTTTCGAGAGGGTCAAAAAGAGATTCAGAAGGACATACGATGCGGGTGTATCCATAACGGGAATTGATAATGTAATGGTGCGTTTTGCAAAGTGTTGCAGTCCCCTTCCTGGAGACGATATTGTGGGCTGTATTACAAGAGGCAGAGGGGTAAGTGTTCACGTTGCAAACTGTCCCATGATACAAAATATGGAGCCCGAGAGGATCATCGACGTTAACTGGAATATCTCGATGAAACAGACATATCCAGTGAATATAAGGGCTTCCTGCAGAGACAAAAAAGGACTTCTGACGGAGCTCAGCAATGTAATCTCCTCACTGGGAATTAACATAAGTTATGTTAACATCGAAACCATGCCAGGCAATCTGGCTATCTGCGACTTTCAGCTTGAGGTAAGTGACCTCGAGCAGTTTAATATGGTTTTAACGGGACTTAAAAAACTGAAGAGCGTTCATTCCGTTGAAAGGATCAAGGGGCTCGTGTCTCGCGACGACAAGAGGGGGCAGTTATGAAAGGATTGTTTGGCTCCTGTCAGCGGAAAAAGAGTTCTAACTAATGGCGAAGGTCAGCCCTGCGCCTCTGGAGAAAAATCTGAAATGAGAAGACATTGTATCACCAGGGTGTTGTATATTATCATAACGGTATTACTTTTTTTAACCCTTACCTCTGCTTCGGCATTTGCCATTAAGGACAGATATGAAGTGGTTATCGATCCGGCTCACGGCGGGAGCGATTCTGGCGTGATTCTTACACGCAGTGTCAGCGAGAAAGAAGTGACCCTTGCAATTGCAAAGATGATAAAACAGAATCTCGACAAGACTGAGAACATAAGGGTGAAACTCACCAGGTCGACGGATACGGATATTTCGATACGAGACAGGAAAAAGATGGTCGACAAAGCAACAACAGATTTGTTTGTCAGTATTCACATCAATGCAGGTTTTGGAAACAAATCAGCCGGTTATGAAATCTATTATACATCGTCCAAAAGAGGTACTTCATCAGGCGAAACTGGATCAAAGGAAATTGTCGAAGACATGATAGAAAGCAGATATATCAATGACAGCATCCTCTTTGCCCAGCTTGCCCAGAGAAATATTGAAAAGGTTTTTCCGCGGGAAGGGCGGGGTATCAGGAGTGCGCCCGTTTTCGTTTTGGACGGCTTGTCAGTTCCTGCAATTGAGATAGAACTGGGCTTTGCGACACATATAAAAAGCAAGAAGAAACTTGCCGATGAAGAGATTCAGAAATCGATTGCCGATGGGCTGAGCAAGAGTATAAAGGAATTTTTCACAAGCTCCGGGGAATAAATTATGCGCAATGATGGACGTAAGTGGGACGAAATACGGAAATGCAGGGTAACGAGAAAGTATCTGCCAAACGCAAACGGCTCCGCCCTCATCGAAATGGGCGGTACAAAGGTGATCTGTACCGCTTCTGTCGAGGACAGGGTGCCGCCTTTTTTAAGAGATAGCGGAAGAGGATGGCTGACTGCAGAATACTCGATGCTTCCCATGGCAACACCCACAAGGAATACAAGAGAAGCAACAAGGGGGAGACTGGGCGGAAGGACTCATGAGATTCAGCGATTGATAGGAAGATCCCTCCGTTCTGTAACGGACCTGACCCTTTTTGGCGAAAAGACGATATACATAGACTGTGACGTTATACAGGCCGATGGGGGAACAAGAACGGCGTCGATTACGGGGAGTTTCATTGCGCTCGTCGATGCCTTTCGGTCGCTCAAGGAAGAGGGGAGAATCGATCACTTTGGAATTTCCGATTATGTCTCTGCCATAAGCGTGGGGCTTGTTGGAGGGGAAATCATGCTCGACCTCGATTACAGTGAGGATTCGACAGCTGACGTTGATGCCAATTTTGTCATGACGAGAAGCGGAAATATCATCGAGATACAGGGTACGGCGGAGGGTGAACCCTTCAGGCGCACCCTCCTGGATAAGATGATCGATGTGGCGCAAAAGGGGGTAGCTGAACTGACGGAAATGCAAATAAATCTCCTGGGAGAGTTGATCTGAAAAAAATAGTATTCGCTTCCAAAAACAAGGGGAAGATAAAAGAACTTAAAGCATTGCTTGAAGGTATTTCCGTCGAAGTGGCGTCCATTGATGATTATCCGGAGATACCCGATGTCGTCGAAGATGGAAGCAGTTTTTTCGAAAACGCCATGAAAAAGGCGAGGCTCATCTTTGACTATACGGGTCAGATGGTAATTGCCGATGATTCGGGTCTCGAGGTTGATTATTTGGGAGGAAGGCCCGGTGTACACTCGTCCCGATATGCGGGAGAAAATGCCACCGATGAGGAAAATAATAAAAAGCTTTTGAGCGAACTGGCAAGTGTTCCTGATGAAAAGCGGGGGGCCGCCTTCAGGTGTGTCCTGATACTCTTTATGGGCAGTGAAAACTACGAATCGTTCGAGGGAAAGCTTGAGGGAAAAATAGGAACTGAGCTGAAGGGTAACGAGGGTTTCGGCTATGATCCCGTTTTTATCGTCTCCGAATATGGAAAAACAGTTGCCGAGTTAGGTGCGTCTATCAAAAACAGAATAAGTCACAGAGCGGTTGCGTTCCAAAAACTGAAAAAAAGCTTGAAAGAAGAAGTCAAATAAAATAGAAGCTCTGACAGTCGGGGCGTAGCGCAGCCTGGTAGCGCGCATGCTTTGGGAGCATGATGTCGCAGGTTCAAATCCTGCCGCCCCGACCAAATAATATTTGTAATTACAGTTGGTTAGCATTTTCAATATGCCCCAAATTCTTTACCACTTCTTTACCAGAAGCGTCTTTATAAATCTCTCGTAAATCATCAGCTTCAATTCTGAAATATCGCTCAAATGCCTTGTTGGTATGATGACCTGATGCTTTTTTAATTTCCTCTGGTGATCTTCCCGCTTTTCTTAATGCTCGTGCTGAACTGTGACGAGTACCACCGTACAAGTCAACGCCATTAACGCCGATGTTTTTACACGCTTTTTTCCACCAATTTGACAGTACGTGCTGACCAAAAGGAGAGCCCGCTTTTCTACCTGAACCCTTTGTATGTCTGAGAAACCTGAGGTTTGGCAGACCCCGGGGGAACGATCTGAATATCTCTATATCTTCATCAATAAGAGGTACTGCTTTATATTTCTTTTCTTTCGGCTTCGGAAAGTAAAGATATCCGTTTCCAAGGTCAATATTACCTTCTTCAAGAGATATCAATTCTCCCGGCCTTATTGATATGTAGGTGGATAGCAGCTTTATTGCGAACCAGATTTTTGGATTATAATTAGCTGTAAGTTTCTTGACCTCGTTGAGTATGGCAATCTGTGTTTCCTTGTCGATAGTCTTTCTATATCCTATCTCAACGTCTGTGCTTGGGAATTCTGGAAAGTCCTGCATTGAAATGTATTTACATTTGCGGAGCCATTCCCAGAAGGTGTGTAATGCGTCAATATAGTTCTTCTGCGTCTTTGAGCTGAGTTTACTGAGAGAGTATTTAAAGTCTTCGAGTTCAGGATATCCGATATCCTTGATGTTTGTATCAGCAAAGAAAGCAGAAGCTTTTGAAGCATAATTCTTAAGATTGTTATAATTTTTGGGCTTTACCTCTTGTTTCTTACGCTCAATCCACTTCTCAATTAGTGTTGAGAATCCTAACGGCTTATTCTTTCGATAATCACGATCATCAAAGTTACCTTCATCGTACTTAAATCTTAACCCTTCAAGAAAACGTTTAGCATTATCATAATTGTTAAATCGCTGATGTACGCTTTTAAATCTTGCAGAAAATCTTGTTGCTACTATCTTGTTGTGATTTGGACATTTTAACGACTTTTTCCCGTCGTCTTTAAACGTTGAACTACAGACAGGACACCTCTGATCTGAATAGATTCCTCCAATCATACACATTTCACCCCCTTTATTTTGGGAGCTATTATGTCCGAGAGATGAATTCAAATCAAGGCTTCCTTTCGAGTGCGTCTTTTATCCTCTTGGCACCTTCACTTTCCATTAACGTTTCAGTGGGCAATCCCAATTTTATCGCTTTCTTTTCATACTCCTCTTTGAAATCTTTCTTATTGCTTAAATACATAGCTATATCGTTCATGGCGTTTCGTAATGCGCTTTCTTGGTTTTTCTTCTGCGATATAACCGCATAACCTATAAGCAAGCCTGCCATTCTCGATACATAAGGGTCTAATGTCCGATGTGCTGTTTTCCTATATTCCCTCTTGATGTTTGATATTTCTCCAAATCGATTCTTGCAATTGATTACGTCCTGCCAAAATTCAAGGTATGTTCTCCGTTCAGTTTTTTCGTTGTCGAGATGCCGTAAAGAAAACCATTCTGTCGTTAAATATTCCCAAATGTCAGCTATTGTTTTTTCAAGGTCATCCAGTGTTTCTATCTTGTATTGTTTCAATATAGATCGTCTTATCTGGTATTCGATGCGCCATACATCCTCAGAATTATCGGTATTCCAAATTTCCAGCCATCGTTTCTCGGTGTCCTTCTTCGTTATCTCCAGACCCTTGTTATATATCCTCAACTTAATGTCCGCTTTACCAACGCCGAAGTATATTGACTCAAGGATATCACCATTTTTATATTCAAGGGTCTTAATGCTCCTACCTACCTTATGCTTTTTCAGATAATCAGCGTCCAATCCTCCCGTAATTCTATAGTCTGCGCAGATATCCACTCTACTAGGCTTTATAAGCGTTATTCTTCCACCTAATACTGTTATGTCTTGCCATATCGCTATTACTGCGCTGTGATACCCTATGCTCCATAGTGCCTCTGAATTTATAGACACAAATACATTCGGGCTGTTGTTCTTCGGTTCTTCTGATATTGCTATAAAGATATGATATTCAGGAAATTGTAGATGATAACGGTAATTCGGCTGTTTCCCACCTGGTAGAAACAGATATTTCCTCGTCTCAGTTAAATTAACTAATATGCCGTCAGTACCAAACGCCAGCTCCTTTCTGGCTTGAAAGATATCCTTCTTATCTTCCCAATCATTGTTCCAGTTAACGTATACACCTAAATCTAGTGTATCTATACCGCATGATAAAAGCTCCCATTCTGTCCGCTGTGGGTTTTGCACATGGCGTGTTACAGACAACGCCATGTTTTCATCCATACCATTTGATTGATTGTTTTGTGTCTGTCCGACCGCCTGCCCACCGCAGCCGTCCGGACAGACCACACCCATCTCTACCGATGATTTTGGATTATCAGTGTGGTCATAGATAGTATCTCTATGTGGTGCTCTTTCCTCCATGCGTAAAATTATGACAGAGAAAAGGAAAGAGAACCGGACAGGAATTTAATTATTTTTTGTCCGGTTTTGGAATGGTTTGCCAGAAGGTTTTTGCTCTTTGGATTGCTTTCTCGAATGACTCATCATTTATAATGTGGTCTGGATCATATGCTTCATCACCCTTATCACGGGCAATGACATTAAATAAGTCATCTATCTCTTTTGCAGTAAGTTTCTGTCCCATTACAATTGATATAATTGAAATCAGACCTGCAAGGTTATATTTAATCTTCTTCAGGTCTAGTTTCATTTTTGGTGTTTTACCTGTAGCCGTTTTGAAGCAATACCTCATGCTTTGTTTTTTTGATACCTTTGCCTGATGATGTATTTCCATTATCTTCGGGTCATGAATTATTGAATCATCTAATCTGTATAATTTTTCAATGGCATCTTCATCACCATGTCTGGCCTTCCTCAGAATATTAACGGGATAATCCCCGTAGAAGAGCCAGCAGGGAAGAAATACCCTGAGAAAATATATCATCTCAGGTTTTGCTTGAATCGCCCTGACTCTTTTCTTTGTATCGTTATCAGGTTCATTCTCTTTTTTACTATCGTTTCCTATAACATTGATGGCAATGAATTCCTGAATAACACCAGTATAGGTAATCGCTGTATTTATGATTTCCTGTTGCTTTTCCTGAGTCAATTTTTGAATTTCCCGATTAATTTCTTCGGGCGTCATTCCTTTGATTTGGTTGAATCCTCCCATCATAAGTTCGTAGATGTCTAGTGCCTTTGCAGTCGTATCGTTAAGGCTTCTGAATTCATCGGTGACGCCGTAATAGACTCTCCTGTGATTGCGATAAAGGGATAGCCATTCTTGTATAGAGGGAAGCTTAGTTTCGCCTTCAATCCGTTTTCCCACTTTAAACATCTCAAGCAATTCAAGGCAGTACTCAACACTTCCGGCAATAACAAGAGATGCTATGGCCAGCAAGAGACTCTTGTTATTTGCCCACTCATTGAAGTGCTTCATACCTGGAATATTGATTGTTGTCATTTCTCCCCCTCATGTCGCCGGCAGTATGTAGCACGAGCGCCATTTCTGTCAAGGGTTCCCTTCGGCTCACTTCGTTCGGCCTTGACAGAAACGTCTTTTCTCGTGCTTAAAAGGAATTAGGCGACGGTGAGAGGGTATGGCTCATAGACTCTGATAAAAGGGTTATTTTCGCCATTTCGACAAGTTGAGGCGTATGTTTTGAACGGAGCTTAACCGTTTCGCCTGCTAATCAATGAATCAATCAAAGAGAAAAAAACGTCGGTTATGAGTTGAAATCTTCAATATGAAAAATTGGTATTGAGCTATTGTTAAGTGGCACGTGTCATTAAATTACGAACACGATGGCTGAATAATTGACTTTACAAAACATGTATTGAAGGGACTGCTGCCAAGCTCTGATACTTCAACGCTTTTCTACTTCCAAGATCTTAAGAGAAAGAATAAAAGCAACCCGAATATCTCAAGTCGTCCTAGAAGCATATCTCCCGTAAGAATCCACTTTCCGATCTCTGGAATATTACCGAAGTTGCTCACTGAACCAACCAGACCAAATCCCGGCCCTACATTACCCATCGTAGCTGCCGAGGCAGAGAATGCCGTCATAATATCAATTCCCATAAAACATATGAGGAGGCTCGATACAAACACGATGGCGACATAGAGTATTATATAGAGAAGACTTGCCTCAAGAACGTCATCGTCGATTGCGATGCCCTCTATTTTCGCTTTCACGACGGCGTGGGTATGTTGGACTTTTGTGATCCTCTTTTTTATTGCATGCCAGAGCAGGACAGCCCTGTCAACTTTGATTCCGCCCGACGTGGAACCGCTGCAGGCGCACAGTAAAGTAAAAAAGACAATCAGCATCTGGGAGAATGGCGGCCAGATATTACTGTCAGTTGAGGCAAAACCGGTCGACGTTCCAATGGATATAACCTGAAAAGCGGCATGTCTTATTGTCTCTCCCCAGCCTCCGTATACTGCCCCATGGATATTGACAGCCACTAATACAACACCGGCAAAGAGCATAATCAGGTAGGTCCGAAGAACCGTTGATCTGAGCAAGACCTTTAGTTTGCCTGATAAGGAGAGAAACAGGAGGCCGAAATTGATTCCCGAGAGAATCATGAAGATCATGATAATGGTTTCAATCTGCGGGCTTCTATAGTAAGCGACACTGAGATTTTTCGGCGAGAATCCTCCGGTGGCGATGGTGGTAAAGGAATGGTTTATCGCATCAAATAGACTCATCCCGCAGGCCACGAGAGCGATGGTCTCCGCAACTGTCAAGCCCACATAGACCGTCATGATGATCCGCAAAGTCTCCCGTGTCTGATACCTGAAATTGGCAGCGGCAAGCGGCGATATTTCAGATCTATAGAGCATCATACCGATTTTTCCCATTGAGGGTAGAACCGAGAGGGCAAATATGATAATGCCTACGCCTCCGATCCATTGGGTGGCGGAACGCCAGAACAGAAGCCCGTCGGGAAGCGCCTCGATGTTCGTCAGAATGGACGACCCCGTCGTAGTAAATCCCGATACACTTTCAAACCATGCGTTCGTAAGGGTAAATTCACCACCCCACAGAACATAGGGAATCATTCCGATAAGACAGGAGAGAAGCCAGCTCGAAACGACGATGGTAAATCCTTCCTTGATCGATATTTCTTCTGTCGGCGGAATGAAGATGAACGGGAATGCCCCGAACAATGCCGCTATAAGGCATGTATAGATAAGAGGGAAAAGGGCAGAGTCCCCTTTCAAAAATGAAATGATCGCAGATATGAAGAGGAATGCAGCATTTATCAGCAAGATGATTCCCACATAACGGAGAACGATGTGGTATCTCATGAATCCTGCCTCACCTTTCCGACTTTGCAATCAGGCTTTCAACCGAGGAAACCAGTTTCGAGATTTCATCCTCGGTATCGACTTTCACCTTAAGCGGAATTCCCGAATCGATGTATCTCTGAATACCGTCGGTGACTTTTATTATAGGAGTAACGACAAAAAGGTTAATCAGGAAACTGAAGATAATTGCAAAAACAAAGGCAGATATAATAGCAATAATACCCGGCATTGTCGCCCGGTGGGCTCTGCTTTCCATATCGGATGCTGTCCGGTACATCATCTGATCATTCAGCGACATGAGATTTTGGACGGAGAGCTTTGCCATGAGAAAAGATGAGTGAACCTCACTGAAATACCAACTAAGGTTTCCTTCCCGAGCAGTTTCAACGATTGGTTTGCTCCACAGGGCCTTATAATTGTCGTATGCCCTTGATACGGCATCGACGTACTCCTGTTCGCCCGGAATTGTCACGTTATTTCGGGCGGTTTCATAGGCTTTTCTGAATGAAGCATCAGCGGACTGTAAAATTGCCCGGCCCTCTTTCTGTTTGCCCAATAGCAAAAGCAGGATAGCGCTGTCTTCCCGTTCGAGGGCCTCGACCATCAACTTTGCAGCATTGATGCTCTTGTAGTTGTCATCGAGAATTCTCTGAACGGAGATGCCGATATTGCTCAATTCGTAAATAGACCATGCGCCAGCAACCAGCAACATGATGGCCATTATCAGGAATCCTGAAAATATCTTTGCCCGTATTCCCATGGTCTTCTCCTTATCGGGTCTAAGAGTAAAAAAATCCAGATATGCACTTTATACTACACAAAGCCGGTTTTAAATATATTTTATGAGCCCTGTGGGGACGGCAATGCATTTTAGAACAGCGATATAGTAACATTAATCCAAGTTTTTTTCATTCTGTTAATGATTACCAGATGAAGCGTGTATGTTTTCTGAAGAGGTCAAGATATTGACTTCAGTCAACAATGATTACCACAAGAAAGCTGGTATCATTTGTTCAATTTCAAATCTGATTACTTCAGGAAGGAAGAAATATCTCCTTCTCATATTTTATTATTCAACAGATTTGCTACGGATTACTTTCTCATTCTTTACCAATTCTTTACCAGACCCCTCGGAAACTCAATACTGGTAAGGATGTTGACAGGTTCAAATCCTGCCGCCCCGACCAAAAATATCAAATCATAGTAACCGCCATCGTTCGATTTACCAACGTACAATGAGAAAGAATACTCACTGGAAACGAGTGAAACCTTTCACACTATTCCACCCCCATTTTCATTGACCGGAAAAAATCTTTTCCCTATAATCTTCCATAATAAACGGAAATCTTTATAACATCTGAGAGACTATGCTGGTTCGGGAAACCACAGACGAAATAAAGTATCAGGTAGAGTGGTCCACACAGGACTTTCACGGGACGGGAACATTTACCTGGCCCGATGGCAGTTGCTATGAAGGTGATTTTCACGATGGACACCTTCATGGTTATGGGGTCTTCACCTGGGCCGACGGGAGCAATTACACAGGTCAATGGCAAAACGATTTGCCCCACGGAAGGGGTGTGTTTACTCTGCCTGATGGAAGTCAAACTGCCGGTGAATGGAACCAGGGAAGGGCAAGCAGACAAGATGAACTGAAAAAGGCGGAAGAATCGAGAAAACGAGCAGAGGAAGCAGCGAGAATAGTTAGCGGAGAGGAATTAAAACTTACCGCTGAAGAGGAAGCGCTGAGGAAAAAGGCAGAAGAGGCCAGGCAAAGGACTGATGAAGCTGCCGCAAGGCTGGCTGAAGAAGAGGCGAAGCTCAAGGCTGAAGAGGAAGCGCTGAGTAAAAGGGCGGAAGAGGCCAGACAAAAAACCAAGGAAGCTGCCAGGAGACTTGCTGAAGAGGAAGCCAGACTCAAAGAAGAAGAGGAAACACGAAGAAAGGCAGAAGAGGCAAGAAAAGAGGCAGAGGAAGCGGCAAAAAGATTCGCCGAGGAAGAAGCGAGGCTCAAAGCTGAAGCTGAAGTGCTGAGAAAAAAAGCAGAAGAGGCGAAACAACGGACCGAAGAGGCGGCCAGAAGACTGGCGGAAGAAGAAACCAGACTCCAGGCCGAAGAGGAGGCGAGAGTAAAGGCTGAAGAAGCAAGACAAAAAGCCGAAGAAATGGCACGGAGACTTGCCGGAGAGGAAGCCAGAATAAGATCCGAAGAAGCAGAATTGACGAAAAAGGCCGAAGAAGCAAGGCAAAAGACCGAAGAAACGGCAAGAAGACTTGCTCAAGAGGAAGCCAAACTCAGAGCTGAGGAGGAAGCGAGCAGAAGAGCTGAAGAGGAATTGAGAATAAGGGCCGAAAAGGCCATGAGAGAGGCAGAAGAAATATCATTTCGAATGGTCGAGGAAGAGGCCAGGCTGAAAGCTGATGAGGATGAACTGAGGAGAAGGGTTGAAGAATCAAGGGCAATTGCCTTTGAGACTGCCCGACGGCTTGCCGAGGAAGAAGCGAAACTGAGAGCCGAAGAGGAAGCGAGCAAGAAAGCCGAGGAGGAACTGAAGAAACGGGAGGCAGACGCCAAACAGCGGGCAAAGGAAGCGGCCATGAGAATGGCCGAGATGGAAGCCAGAATAAGATCCGAAGAAGCAGAATTGACAAAAAAGGCCGAAGAAGCAAGACAAAAGACTGAGGAAACTACCAGGAGGCTTGCCGAGGAAGAAGCCAGGTTGAGGGCCGAAGAGGAGGAGAGCAGAAGAGCGGAAGAAGAATTGAGAATAAAGGCCGAAGAGGTCAGGAAAAGAACCAGTGAAGCAAACCAGAGACTGGCCGAAGAAGAGGCCAGGCTCAAAGCTGACGAGGAAGAGTGGAAAATAAAGGCAGATGAAGGCAAACTTGAGGCTAAAAAAGAAGAGTTGAGAGCCAAAGCCAGTGCTGCACGACAGAAGATCGAAGCAGAAGCCAGGAAACTTGCCGAAGAGGAAAACAGGTTGAGGGCTGAGGAAGAAGCACTCAAGATAAAAGCTGTTAAGGCCAAACAAAATATTGAGGAAGCGGCGAGGAGATTGGCTGAAGAAGAAGCGAATCTCCGGATTGAAGAGGAGACAAGTAAAAAGGCTGAAGAAGAATTAAGAATAAAGGCCGAGGAGGCCAGACGGCGAGCGGAGGAAACAGCGGCAAGACTGTTAGAAGAGGAAGCCCGGCTCGCGGCTGAAGAGGAAGCATTAAGGAATAAATCAGAAGAGACGAGACAGAAGGCAGAGGAGACTGCCCGCAGAATTGCAAGAGAAGAAGCACGGCTTCGCGCTGATGAAATGGCGCTTAAAAATGCAGAAGAAGAGGTGAGGATAAAGGCTCAAGAAACACGGCTAAAGACGGAAGAAGCAACAAAGAGACTCTCCGAAGAGGAAAACAGGCTAAAGGCTGAGACGGAAGAGTTACAGAAGAAGGTAGATGAAGCGAGGAAGAAAACCTATGATGCTGCCCAAAAACTTGCCGAAAAAGAGGCAAGGTTCAGAGCCGAAGAGGAGGCAAGCAAGAAAGCGGAAGAGGAGCTGCGGGTAAAGGCCGATGAAGCCAGACAGCGGGCCGAAGAAGCGGCACAAAGACTGGCAGAGGAGATCGAAAGAGCGAAGGAAGACGAAGAAAAGACGCAGGAGCTCCTTGAAAAGGAGCGGTTTACCAGGATATCAGAAGTTGAAGGGGCCAAACGAATTGCCGAAAGAGAGGCCATGCTGAGGGCCGAAGAGGAGGCAAGCAAGAAAGCGGAAGAGGAGCTGCGGGCAAAGGCCGAAGAAGCCAGACAGCGGGCCGAAGAGGCTGCAAGGAGAATTGCCGAAGAGGAGACAAAACTTCGAGCTGAAGAGGAGGCAAGCAAGAAAGCGGAAGAGGACCTTCGCAGAAAGGTCGAAGAAGCCAGACGGAGGGCAGAAGATGCGGCCCGGAGACTGGATGAGGAAGAAGCCAGACTGAAATTCGAAGAAGAGGAGTTGCGTAAAAAGGCGGAAGACGCCCGACGGAGAACTGAAGAAACGGCAGAAAAGGTGGCCGCAGAAGAAGCGAGATTAAAAGCCGAAGAGGAAAAGCTTCGAAAGAAGGCGGAAGAGTTGGCAAGAATTTCTCTTGAAGAAGATGGAGCCGCGATTACCTCGGGGCGTATATCGAAGACCTTTCCTGACGGCAGCACATATGTCGGCGAAATAGTGAGGGGAATGCCACAGGGTCAGGGAGTTATGAACTATGCCGAAGGAAGCAAGTACGTCGGAGATTGGAAAGAGGGTAAACAGGATGGACACGGTATTCTTACCCTCTCCGATGGAACGATCTACATATGCCAGTGGAAGGAGGGTAAAAAGAACGGGAACGGAACGGCAACCATGCCGAATGGGAAAAAGTATATTGGCGATTGGAAAAACGACCGTTATGACGGCCAGGGAACAGAAACCTTTCCGGACGGCATGAAATACAATGGTCAGTTTAGGGATGGAAAGTTTCACGGCAGAGGGATTCTGGTCCTGCCTGACGGAAGACGATATACAGGTGAGTTCAAGGATAGTGCCTTTCATGGAAAGGGAATTCTGGTATTTTCAACGGGGGACCGGTATGAGGGCGATTTTAAGAACAACCGGTATCATGGCAAGGGAAAAATGATTATGGCAGACGGCAGATATTACTCGGGCGAACTTGAAAATGGCCTGCCTCACGGAATGGGGACAATGGTATTTACCAGCGGAAAAGAGAATGTTGGTCAATTCGTAGAAGGAAGGTTTGTCGGAGAGAGAGAGGTGAGCAGATGATTAATAAAAAATCTCTTTCTCATATGTCGCTCCGCAAGTCCTCTGCAAAAGAAACCATTCATTTTTATTGGGATGAAAGTTTGTTGAGCAGTAATGCTGCCTTGTCATATCCCGATGGATCGAGATATAGCGGCTATTTCCACGAGGGGGTATTCCACGGTAGCGGAATATTTATATGGTCCGATGGGAGTCGTTATGAGGGTCGATGGGAAAACGGCTATCCCCATGGACGAGGTACGATGCTTTTGTCCAACGGAAATAGATACGAAGGGGAATGGAAGAACGGGGAAGCCGAAGGGGATGGAAAAGAGACGATGTCTGACGGCAGCAGATATTCGGGTAAATGGGAAAAGGGCCAAAAAAGCGGAAAGGGTGAAATGATTTATGCCGACGGTAATAAATATAGTGGTGAATGGAGAGATGGTCTCTGTCACGGTCATGGGGTTTTGCATTTTTCATCAAATGGATCAAAATACGAAGGGGAATGGGCTGAAAATTATATGATAGGAACAGGAATACTGACATCTCAGGATGGAACAAGGTACCGGGGGGAGTGGAAAGAAAACGGATTTAACATTATCGAGGACTCCCCAAAGACGGCCTCTCGCAAAGGGTAGTCAGGGGAAAATAAAAAAGGCCTTGCTTTGTTTGACAAGGCCTCATGTATTGTTTTCTGATTGATAATACAATGATTATTACATATGATAGAGTTCACTTCCCAGAGTTCTTATCCAGTTATCTTTCAAGACCTTCAGTGCCTTATTAACCGATTCGACGCCGAGTATAAGAACGGTGATCTCGCCCCCTCCGATATAGGGATAAATGTAATCAACATTTATTTTAGCTAACTTCAGAGGCTTCAATACTGCATTGAGTCCACCGGGGTGATGGGGTACCACACAGGCGATGACATCTTTGGTCTCTATATCATATCCGGCCGTTTTCATGACGTTCATGGCCTTGTCAGGATCATTTGCTATAAAATGAAGTTTTCCTTCTTTTCCCTGTGCCGTAAAGTAAAAGGCGAGAATATTAACTCCATTAAAACCCAAAAGCTCGCTGACGGCTGATAACGCGCCCGGTTCGTTTTTTAGTGAGTGATTGATCTGCAAAACCGTTTTCATCAACTGGCTCCTTTCAAAACATATTCAGCACCGATATCAAGGCTTTTTCGGTTCAGCTTCATCATTGCCGCCTTTTTCCCTTTTGAAATTTCCTCCAGTGCGCCCATAATCGATTCAAGCGATGTTACCTGTGTTTTCGTGACAAAGGCGCCGAGCATAATCATGTTGACCGAGCGTTCATTGCCGAATTCTTCTTTAGCAATTTTGTTTGCGGGTAACTTGACGGCCGTAATATCGGTTCTCGTTATATCAGAGTCAACGAGGCTTGTGTTGAGTATGACGATTCCCTTTTCGTTTATGGCACTCTCGAATTTTGAGAGGGAGGGGTTGTTCATAATGACGCCATAATCCGGTGAAGATGCCACGGGTGAGAAAATTTCCTCATCCGACACGGCGACGGTACAGTTGGCGGTTCCCCCCCGCACCTCTGCTCCGTATGAGGGAAGATAGGTTACTTCATAGCCGTCCCTCATGGCAGCGACGGCAAATACATACCCCATCATAAGTACCCCTTGTCCTCCGAAACCTGCGAATACTGTTTTTTTCATACACTACAATCCATTCAGTCGATGTTTCCCGCTTCGTCTTTGATAACCTTCATCGGATAAGTCTTTACGATTGTTTCATCTATCCACTTGCAGGCATCGACGGGAGACAGCTTCCAGTTGGTGGGACAGGGAGAAAGCACTTCAATAAGTGAAAAACCCAGACCCGCCATCTGAATCTTGAAAGCCTTTTTAATGGCTTTTTTTGTCTTTCTTATGTTCTTGGGTGAATTCACGGACGTACGCTCGATATAAACACTTCCTTTTGTAATGGCGAGCATCTCACTTAAATCGATGGGTGTGCCATCTCGTAATGAATCGCGACCGCCCGGAGTTGTTGAGGAGTTCTGACCGAGAATGGTAGTGGGAGCCATCTGACCGCCCGTCATTCCGTAACAGCTGTTATTTACGAATATAATGGTTATGTTTTCGCCCCTGTTTGCGGCATGAATCGTTTCCGCTGTTCCTATGGCGGCAATATCTCCGTCTCCCTGGTATGAGAATACTATCCTGTCGGGAAGTGCTCGTTTGACACCCGTTGCAACAGCGGCACCCCTGCCGTGAGGCGCTTCGCACATGTCGAGATCGAAATAATCATAGGCCAGAACAGCACAACCTGCCGGAGGTACGCCAATGGTCTTTTCAGCGATATCAAGCTCTTCTATTACCTCAGCCACCAGACGGTGAATAATGCTGTGACCGCACCCGGGGCAGTAGTGAAATACTGCGTCTTTAAGATATTTTGGTCTTTGGAATATCTGTTTCATCAGCCCCTATTCCTCTTCCAGATGCTGGCGGTAATAAATGCTGCTGATTTCCTTCGAAATTTCATCAGGTGTGGAGATGATACCGCCTGGCCGGCCATAGAAATGGATAGTGCTCCTACCTTCAAGCGAGAGCCTGACATCCTCGATCATCTGGCCGGTGTTCATCTCAAATACGAGGAAATGCTTAACTACCCTGCTCATCTCAAGGAGTTCTTTACTTGGAAAAGGATAGAGCGTGATTGGCCTGAAAAGTCCCACCTTCAATCCCATTTCCCGGACCCTTTTAATGGCACCCTTGGCAATCCGGGCAGCCGTTCCGTATGCAATGACCACCATATTGGCATCTTCTGTGAGATATGATTCGGCAGTAGTGATTTCGCGTGCAATATTTTCGTATTTTCGTGCCAGCTTCCAGTTATGATCTTCCATTTCCCTGGTATTGAGAATCAGGGATTTAATAATACGGCTCGGTCGCCCCTTGGCACCGTCGAGTATCCAGGGTTTTGGAGGCAAATCGAGGGCATCGATGGGATCGGGAAATATCACTGGTTCCATCATCTGCCCCATCATTCCGTCAACGAGGATCAAAACTGGTGTGCGGTATTTGTCGGCATATTCAAACGCCTTTCGCGTGAGATCAGCTTGCTCCTGACCGGAAGCGGGTGCGAGGACAATGGATCGGTAATCGCCATGACCGCCGCCACGTGTGGCCTGAAAATAGTCACCCTGTGAGGGGGCAATATTTCCGAGTCCCGGTCCACCTCTCATGGTGTTCACGATTACGGCGGGAAGCTCGGAAGCTGCAAGAAAGGAGATTCCCTCCTGTTTAAGGCTCAGGCCGGGGCTTGAGGAACTCGTCATTGAACGAACACCTGCGGTTGAAGCACCCAATACCATATTGATAGCGGCGATTTCGCTTTCTGCCTGGATAAACGTTCCGTCAGAAAGCTCTGCCATGGCGTTTGCCATATATTCGGTCATCTCGTTTTGCGGGGTGATCGGATAGCCGGCATAAAACCTGCAGCCTGCGCGAATGGCTGCTTCAGCGATAACCTGACTTCCCCTCATTAATTGTTTTTCACTCACGGTAAACCTCTATCGCAATATCGGGACACACAAGTGCACAGAGGGCACAACCAGTGCAACCCTTATCGCTTTCGCCATCGCCGGGATTTGAAAATACTGCGGGGTAATAGCCCTTCTGATTTAATTTGTCTGAAATAGAAATAAGCTGGTTCGGGCATGCCGATATGCAGAGATGACAACCCTTGCACAATTCCCTGTCAATCGTGATTGTGCCTCTCATCTTTTTCTTGCCCATATCCTTTTAGCCAATCTTCCTAAAGCATTCCAGAGTCACTGAACTGAACAGCGACCGCATAAAAACTAACATTTTCCTTAATCCCGACAATCAGGATAAGTAAATTAAAGGATTAATTTTCTGCCAGAAAACACAGAAAATAAATCCTAACGGACTAAACAATCGGAGATACCCCGCAACTATCGGAGTTATAAGGGATTGCGGGGAGCTTCAATTTTGCGTTGCGGAATATTGGTTTTTTCACCGTACCAATTTATATATATGGGCATGAGTAAATATGCTTCGTTTTAAAATTTGTCAAGCTTTTTAAATATCTAATTTAAAATAAATTCAAGTCAAATTACATTACCTCGACCTAAGTTGGCTATTATCTCCAACATTATAGCAGAAAATATGTAATTATATCATATAAATAAAAGACCACCATGGGTCGCATGCGATATGGTCTGTATCGATAAAAACTCTTGTTGTTACTACGGCAATTAAATATATCAAATGTCATACCGGACTTGATCCGGCATCCAGGCTAATTCTAAATTCCGGCTTCCGCCGGAATGACGGGCTTGACGTCTGTTATTGCCGGAGTAATAAGCTCCTCGGTTATAATTTATGATATAGATGTTGACTGACCCTATAATATTTTATAGGTTTTGGCGGAAACAAAGTGCTCTATTTGACCGGGGGCGCACCCGCAAGCCGCGCCCTCTGGGCGGGGAGATTCACAATTCATAAAAGGGGAGAGAACAAAATCGACCAATGTTAGAAATAGCAGAATTTGAAGATATTACTCAGATCAGGATGAGCAGGGTGTTGGATGGAGTGCCGATATACTGGGTGTCCGCCTATCTTGTGGACGGTCTTTTAATCGATACGGGTTGCAGTTATACGGCGGAGGAGCTGGCTTCCTATCTTAAGGATAGAAAAATTGATATGGCCGTCAACACTCATTTCCATGAGGACCACGTCGGGTGTAATTACCTTATAAACGATATGGTTGGCGGAGCCATATACGCCCATCCGGAATCTATCCCTCTGATCGGCAAAGAGGCCTTTCTGTACCCTTATCAGGAAACGGTGTGGGGATATCCGGTACCAACGGAGGTACAATCCATTCCAGAAGTGATAAAAACGAAACATTTTACTTTTGAGGTAATAGAAACGCCCGGTCATAGCGTGGGTCACGTAGCCCTCCTGGAAAAGAATAAAGGCTGGTGTTTTTCGGGCGACATATTTTCAAGAGAAACACTGAAGTTTATCAGGCCGGAAGAGGATATGGGCGTAACGATAGACTCGATGAAAAAACTCATGGACTATGATACCGAGAGACTGATACTCTTTACATCCGTGGGTAAGATAATCGAGGACGGTCGGGGCGCTTTCAAACGATGTATCAGCTATCTTGAAGACCTTTCAGGAAAGGCAAAGAGGCTGAGAAATGATGGACAGACGATTGAGAAAATCATAGCGGAACTTTTTGGCGGTGAGCATGACTTTGTGGAGCTGACCAACGGCCAGTACACGACAGAGAATCTCGTGCGATCGGTCCTCAGTATGTAACAATTGATCGAGAATGCTGCTTTTTTCTTGAGTTAGTTTGAACTGAGAAGCGAGCGCAATCCCCGCTTTATGAGGCGGGGTTAGCGAACGAATACAAAATAAACACTTTCCTTAATCCCGACAATCGGGATAAGTGAGGTAACAAATTTATTTTCTGCCAGAAAACACAGAAAATAAATCCTAACTTACTTAACAGTCGGAGATTCCCCGCAACTTCTTGCGGGGGAACTTCAATGCTTATAAATCCTAAGGGGGGAAATTCCATGCCAAAGAAAATAAGTATTGTACTACTTCTGCTGTTACTCATACTGGTTTTGATCTTTGTTTTTAAAGAGACGCCCGTTAATTCCGTTCCCTACACGCCGCCTGCGGCACCTGATTTGGCCGGTATCCTTGCACCCAATAATCTTTTAAAAAATTCCGAGATTATTGCCGCGGGCAGGATAAACGGTCCCGAAGATGTGGCTGTCGATGAGAATGGGCGTTTATACGGGGGGACACACGACGGCGAGATTATTCGCATCTGGCCCGATGGAAAAATTGAGACTTTTGCGGTAACCGATGGTCGTCCTCTTGGGCTCCACTTTGATGGGGAAGGAAATCTTATTGTATGTGATGCATACAAGGGGCTTCTTGCTATCGATAGAGAGGGGAATGTTACCATTCTTGCTCAATCGGCTGATGGCGTTCCCTTTAAATTTACCGATGATCTCGATATTGCGAGTGACGGTACCATCTATTTCTCCGACGCAAGCGATACCTTTGACCACGCTCATTATCTCTTCGATCTGGTGGAATCACGGCCTCATGGCAGACTGATGAGTTACGATCCTGCCGACGGTACGGTTCAAGTCCTGTTAAGCAATCTCTATTTTGCCAACGGTGTGGCCCTTTCGGAGAATGAAGATTTTGTCCTCGTGAACGAGACATACCGATACCGGATCATCCGTTACTGGCTCAGGGGGCCGAAGGCGGGAACACGTGATATTTTCGCCGACAATCTGCCCGGGTTTCCCGACGGGATATCGGCGAACAGAAAGGGTACGTTCTGGTTGGCGCTCTTCACCGTTCGCAACCCCATTATGGACACAATTTACCCCTATCCCTTTCTCAAGACCCTTTTAGCAAAACTTCCGGCGTCGCTGTGGCCGAAACCGAAACCTTACGGTTTTGTACTGGCCTTCGATGAGGAGGGTAATATTATTAAAAATCTCCAGGAGCCAACGGGTAAATATCTTCGGGAAATTACCTCGGTTCAGGAACATGAAGGGTACCTCTATCTGGGGAGCCTCCATAACGACAGGATCGGCAGGTATAGACTGCCCAAAGCGAAATAAAGGAGGAACGTGTATGTCAAGATTATTGAATATCCTCGGATGTAGCTATCCAATCATTCAGGGCCCCATTGGGGCAATGAACAGTCCTGAAATGGTGGCGGCAATCTCTGAGGCGGGGGCATTTGGAATGCTGGCTCTGGGATTCACCCCTAATGCGGAAGAAGCTAAAAAACTGGTGGGAGCTGTGAGGAATCTGACGGATAAGCCCTTCGGTGCAAATCTTATGACAATGAATCCCGCAAACCCGGAGATTCTGAAAATTCTTGCGGAAGCAGGAGTAAAAACCGTAACGTCCTCGGCGGGTTCTGCGAAAAATCTTTACCCGGTCATTCATGAGATGGGGATGAAGGGGTTTCATGTTGTCCTCGCCCTTTCATATGCCCTAAAGGCCGAAGATGCCGGTGCCGATGGTATCGTAATATCCGGTTCGGAATCGGGAGGACTGCGCTCTGTAAAGCAGGAATCCTCGAATATGATACTTATTCCTATGGCGGTGGATAATGTAAAAGTGCCCGTGGTTGCGGCGGGAGGCATTGCCGATTCGCGCGGTTACAGGGCAGCACTCGCTTTGGGTGCCGAAGGTGTTCAGGTAGGCACCCGCTTTCTGATATCGGAGGAGAGTCCGGCACCAAAGGCATGGAAGGAAGCGATACTCAACTGCGCTGAAGGGAATACGGCGCTTTTGCCGCTGGGAAATATGATGATGAGGGTTATTATGAACCCCAAACTCAAGGAGCAGATGAGCAATCCGGAAACGGATCTTATGAAGGAATACAATCTCATGAATGCACCCGAGGCATGGGGTACGGGAAACTTCGACCTTTTTCCCGCTGGCGGCGGGCAGGTGAGCGCCCTCATTCGCGAAATCAAACCGGTAAAGGAAATCATAGAGGAGATGGTGTCATAGCGATTACCATCCTGAAACAGGCGCGGGCATGCACAATGCCGCGCCACATCCGACCGCTGCATCGACAATTCTTTCAGATAAGTGGCGATAGCGAATATTTCTGATACACCGCGTCTCATCTTCATGTCTCTTTTTGCATCCTGTCTTATATTAAACTATCAGTATATTTATAAGATATTGTATTATATTTAGTAAAATAATGTAAGTAATTGTAAAAAATGTAATATTATATAGTGTAACCGTGATAAATAATTTATTGACTTACTATAGATAGCAATATATTATACTGATGGTATACATAATGACTGTGATTAATAGCTGGATTGTATCGTAGCTATAATGTGGGAGAGAGATGACAGGGAAACAGGGTTTTAATAAGAAAATGAAACAGCTTGTGATTACGCAGGCTGCGAAGGAATTATTTCTTGAACATGGGTACGGTACGATTACCGTCGATCGAATTGCTGAGAGGGCAGGGGTGACCAAGAGGACACTGTATAGCCATTACCCGTCGAAACTGGCACTCTTTGTACATGTCTTCGATGATTATTTACAGCAGTTGCATACCGAGATGGTGGCGGTTCTCGATGAAGGCCATAGACTTGACATATTACTGAGAAGACTCACTGCCACCCTCTTTGAATTTACCAAAAGGAATGAAAAATTTATGCGCCTTTTCTGGACCCTCGGTACCGACGAGTTTGACGGTCTGATCCCCGAAGAACTGGTTAATCGTATCAAGATGTGGAACAGGGTCCTGATCGATGAGGTTGTGAAGGTGAGTGAAGAGCCTCAGAACAGGGGACTCATGAAAGACTATGATCCTGAACTTCTCTTTCATCTGATGTCTGCCATCAATAAGGGTATATTTCTCCATACAAATAAATCTTATCGATTCAAGATCGCCTCGCTTGATCCTGAAGAACTTTACGGCCTGATGATAGATCTTGTCGAGAAGGGTCTCTTCGGAGAATCGGATCAAAAGCGGTATGTTTCTCCGCCGGGATAAACGTTGCTGGTTACAAAGGAGGGAACAGTACGATGGATTTTGACGGAATAACACTGGTTACCGGTGCTGCCGGTTTCATGGGGAGCCATCTTGTCGAATACCTGGCAAAGCTTGGGGTTCGTGTCAGGGCAACGGCGAGACCTCGAAAAGATATATCTTTCTTCAATAATCTGGGAGTGGAATATGTTGGAGCGGATCTAACGAAGCCGGAAACCATTCCACCCCTTTTTGAGGGGAATGTTGACAGGTTGTTTCACCTCGGTGCCGTCTGCAACTTTTCCACCCCCTATGAAGAACTCTATCCGATAAATGTAAAGGGCGTGGAACTCATCACCAAACACGCCCTTGAAGCCAAAGTGAAACGCTATATCCATGTCGGTTCCACCAGCGTTTATGCACAGTATAACGGAACACCCTTTTCTGAGGATTATCGTCAGGACCCACCTAATTCCTACGGGAAAAGCAAGCGTGACGGTGAGAAGGTAATACGGAAGCGGATTGGCGAAGGGCTTCCCACTATCATTACAAGGCCTTGTACCGTCTACGGCCCCCGGTGTACCGACGGGGCAGGCAAGGCCTTTTCGCGACCCACATCGATAACGGCAATTCCGGGAAGCGGAAGGCAACTCCTTTCCAATGTGAGGGCAGAAGACGTTGCCGCTGCCGTGGAACACCTCTCTCATCTTGATGAAGCCGTCGGTGAGGCCTACAATATTTCTGATAACAGCAATCCGACACTGGAAGAGGCGTTGACTCTCGCGTCAGAGGCGTTCGGAATGAAGGCGCCGAAAATTCATCTTCCGCTGGGAATCGTCAAGATCGCTGCCCGTGTCGATGGATTCGTATCGAAGATGAGGGGAAAGGTTCCCGATCTGGAATATGATGCCGTCAATTACCTCTATGACAATTATGTGGTGGACAACACAAAACTGAAAAAAACGGGGTATAATTTCATCTATCCCGATTTTCGAGAATCAATGAAGCAGATGGGGAAATGGTACGCAAGTCAGGTATGTCAATGAAGCTAATCTTTTCAAAGATGCACCCTTTCGTCATTGGAACGACTGGGTAAAAGGAGGGTCGATTCTATGAAGAAATCAGTGGTCATTACCGGTCTGGCCCAGGGAATGGGCCGTGAGGTGGCGAAAATTGTCGCAAGTTCCGGATGGAATGTGGCGGGCTTTGACGTGGATGGCGAGGGGATTGCGTCTCTCGGGGAAGAGCTGAGATCGATAGGGGGCGACCACCTGCTTGAGATCATGGACATAACGGACCGGCCCGGAATTCTGGCCTTTCGTGATCGGGTTTTGGAAAAATTCGGCAGTGTCAATACGGTGCTCTCCAACGTGGGGATCGGATTTTTCGGACCCTTTGAGGAGGTGGACCTCGAAAAGGCTCTTAAGTGCCTCGAGATCAATGTAATAGGCGCTTCCGCCATATTTCAGGCATTTATCCCGTCGATGCGTGAGCAACGATACGGGAAACTTATTGCCATGTCATCCCTCGTGGGGCAGGTACCCTTTCCCTTTGAATCCATTTATTCGGCAAGCAAGTTTGCTATCGAAGGGCTTGTCCTGTCGCTGCGATACGAAGTGGAACCCTTCGGGATCAGTGTTGCCCTTGTCGAACCGGCTCAGGTTTCCACCACATTTGCCGCAAAGATTCATGTGCTTCCACCGGAGGGGTCTCCCTACAGGGAACGGGCCAGGCGCTTTATCGAGAGGGATGATGAACTGATAAAAACCGCTCCCAATCCTCTGCAGGCGTCGCAGAAGATCGCAAAGTTAATACAGGCCGATAAAGTAAAGCTTCATAACCAGGTGGATTTCATGAGTACTTTTTTCCTCTTTCTGAACAAATTTCTTCCCCGGTCTATGAGGGATGCAATCTTGCTGAATCATATGGATATTAAAGTTTAATGTAGTACAATACAGATTAATTATTTTTAAAACGGGGGAAAATGGTTTTGAACTGAGCAGCGAGCGCATATCCCGTTGATTGCAGCAGGGTATGCGAGCGAATAAGAAATAACATTTTCCTTAATCCCGACAATCGGGATAAGTGAGTTAACGAATTTATTTTCTGCCAGAAAACACAGAAAATAAATCCTAACTTTCTAAACAATCGGAGATTCCACGCAACTGTCGGAGTTATAAGGGATTGCGGGAAGCTTCAAAGGAGATCGTGATGTCAACACTTGAAAGACCTGTCGAAATTGTTACTGATTCTCGAGTCACGAGACTCAGGAATCGTATTATAGATGCACCGCAGGAGGTCTGCGTGGAAAGGGCCCGGTATCTGACACGGTCGATGTCAAAAAACTGGGACCTGCATCCGCTTACCCGCATAAGCATGGCCCTGGAGGATATACTCGATAATATTACCGTTACCATAAGGGACGACGAGTTCATCGTCGGGTGCAGAACAAGCAAACTCAAAGGGGCACCCCTTTTCCCCGAAGGAAAATCGCGCTGGATCGAAGGGGATGTAGATACCTTTGATACACGGGTCTATCAGCGGGCCCTCATAACGGAGGAGGAAAAGCGGGAGCTTCTTGAGGAGATTCTTCCCTTCTGGGAGGGGCGAACAATAGAGGAGCGTCTTTATGAGTCCATGCCCGATGATATCGAGGCGGACATGGATAAGTATGTCTTTCTCATGGCCCTTCAGATTACCTATGGAATCGGTCATTTTACGATGGATCATCCGAGACTCCTCGCATCGGGCCTGAGAGGGATCATTGAGGATGCCGAAAAACGCTCCAATTCACTTTCCCCGCAGGAGCGTGAAGGAGAGAAGAGGCTTTTCTATGACACCGTCATGCGCTCTCTCCATGCCTCGATCCGTTTTGCCCATCGCTATGCCACACTTGCAGAATCGATGGCAGAAAATGAGATTGATACCGAGCGTGCGGAAGAATTAAGGAGAATCGCTCGTATATGCACCCGTGTTCCGGAATACCCCGCCGAGACATTTGAGGAGGCCATACAGAGCGTCTATTTCATTCACCTTATCGCTCAGATTGAATCGGGAGGGAATTCCATTTCTCTGGGCCGTATCGACCAGATCCTCCATCCCTATTATAAGGCGGATCTGAATGCGGGGAGAATCACCCCGGATCGGGCACGGGAACTGATGGCCATGCTCTTCATCAAGGTGAATGAAATATGGAATGTTCTTGAAGAGGCTTTTATCCCCGGTGGCGAGGGGACAGAGGGAAAGACAACACAGAACGTGACCGTGGGCGGTATCGGTAAAGATGGAGAAGATGCAACCAATGAACTGAGCTATATAGGTCTTGATGCCTTTGCCGATGTCAGGACTGTACAGCCCGATTTCGGTGTTCGTCTCAGCTCAAAGGCTCCCGATAATTTCTTCCTGAGGGCTGTGGAGTATACAAAAGACGGCGTGCCGATGCATTTTTTCAATGACGATAGTATTGTTGAGGCTCTGATGAACGGGGGACATTCCATTGAAGATGCGAGAAATTATGGCGTTGTTGGTTGTCTTGAGCCCAATGCCCAGGGAAAGACCTTCGGTTCTACCTTTGCCGTGCAGATAAACGGCATTAAATGTGTTGAGTTTGCTCTCAGCAACGGTATCGACAATACCTTCGGATATCAGTCGGGGATAGAAAGCGGAGAGGTTGAATCCTTTTCTTCCTTTGAAGATGTGTGGAATGCCTATTGCGCGCAGATGTCCTATTTTATAGGGCAGGTCGTCAGGGGAATGGATGTCCTTGATGGGATTATTGCGAATCAATTGCCGTCGCCGCTCGCCTCCGCTATGATCGAAGGACCGCTGGAAAAGGGTTTCGATCTCACAAAGGGAGGCGCCGTCTATAATTCAACGGGCGTCCAGTATATCGGATTCGGCAATGTTGTGGACAGTCTCTATGCCATAAAAAAAGCCGTTTTTGAAGACGGTACCGTTTTGCTCCCCGATCTCGCCGCGTGGCTTTCTGACGACTGGGATGGTGTCGAGGATAAACGGTCCTATTTCCTGAATAAAATACCAAAATACGGCAACGATATCGACGACGTGGATGAGATGGCTAAAAAGGTTCTCAATCATTTCTGTGATGAGCTGAAACAATATACGAATTACCGGGGAGGCGCCTTCTGGCCGGGCGTATTTTCCGTGGGATTTCATCTCGCCTTCGGTTCCTTTACGGCAGCAACACCCGATGGCAGGTACTCGGGAGATGTTCTCGGGAATGGTCTCACACCGACGACCGGGAATGCCCTCACGGGTCCCACTGCGGTAATGAATTCGGTGACGAAAATCCCCCTTACACGACTTTATAACGGTGCCAATCTCAATATGAGATTCTCCGGCAAGAGGATCGGTGCAGAAAAGCTTATGGCTCTTATGAAGGCCTATTTCGATCGCGGTGGAATCCAGGTTCAGTACAACATGATAGACTCGGAGATCTTACAGGATGCGAAAGTCAATCCGGAGAGACATAGGGATCTGGTCATAAGGATAAGCGGATATTCGACGCTCTTTACCGGTTTAACGGAAACCGCGCAGGATGAGATTATCAGCCGCACAGAATACGGACGACTGTAGCTGACCTGGAAGAGGGAGTGAAGTGACTATGGGAGGTATCGGATGAGCAAGGTTATGCCGATGAAAGAGGCGGTACAACGGTATGTTATTGATGGTGATTTTCTTTTTATCGGTGGCTATATATGCAGAACCCCCTTTGCCGCTGTCCACGAGATTATCCGTCAGAAAAAAAGAGATCTGACAATAACCAGGAGCAATGCCGCCGACGACTTTGATATGATGATCGGTGCAGGTGTTGTCAAGCGCTTTATCGGCACCTTTCTTTCCCTCGGTCTTTACGGCCTCGGCCGCTGCTATCGGCGTTCAATCGAAAAGGAAATACCTCACAAAATCGAGTTAGAGGAATATACAAACCTCTCACTCCCCATGATGCTCATGGCAGGTTCCATGGGAATGCCCTTCGTTCCGGTGAAGGATATGGCCGGGTCAGATCTCTTAAATGTAAAATCCTTTATGGGGGAGGATAAGTACAAGGTTATCGATTCTCCTTTCGATGGAAGCCCCACCGTTTTGGTGCCCGCGCTCAATCCCGACGTGGCGATCATTCATGTTCAGCAGGCCGATGAGATGGGAAATGCCCAGATCTGGGGAATTGGGGGTGATTGCAAGGTCGGAGCCAATGCCGCAAAGAAGGTAATTGTGAGTTGCGAGCGGATAGTCTCAAGAGAGGTAATCGGGAAGGATCCGTCACGGACTATTGTTCCGGACTTTAAAGTGGCAGCGGTGGTAGAGGAGCCCTTTGGCGCCCATCCCGGATATACGCCGGGATTCTACGATGTGGACTTTTCCTTTGGTTCTCTCTATCAGCAGGCTTCCAATACGGTCGAGGGATTTGAGGAATTTCTGAATGAGTGGGTCTTTGATGTGGAAGACAGAACTGCCTATGTCGGACATTACATAGAACGCTTCGGCTATCCGACCTTTAAAAACCTTGAGGCGGCTTTTGATTTTGGATATCCCGTCAGTTACGCATATTAGATCTACTTTGCGTTATGAAGGGTTTCATTTTCATAGCAATTGAAACTGAAAACCACGCTGTTTGAGGGAGAGATTTGTATGCACACCCATCCTGACGATTATATAAAGCCTGAGCTGATGGCCTGCTGTGGTGCCAGGGAAATAACAGACGGAAATATCGTTATCGTGGGAACGGGCTTTCCCACAATGTCCGCCAACATAGCGAAATATACTAACGCGCCCAATGCTACTCTCATGCAGGAATCGGGAGTTTACGATGCAAGACCTGTGAGACCGGCGCTTTCCGTTGGCGATCCCTGTCTTAATCCAGGCGCTGCCATGATAGGCGGGCTGGTCGATGTGATGGGGATGTTTCTGCAGTCGGGCTGGGTTGATGTAGGTTTTCTCTCGGGAAGCCAGGTAGATAAATTCGGGAATATCAATACGACGGTCATTGGCGATTATGAGAAACCGACGAGTCGGCTTCCCGGAAGCGGGGGGGCAAATCCGATCGGTTCGCTTGCGAAAAAGATTCTCATCATTGCCCTACACGACAAAAGGCGGCTATCCGAACGTGTCGATTTCATTACAACGCCGGGATATATCGATGGCCCCGGCTCGAGAGAGAAACGTGGACTGCCCGCCGGTACGGGCCCGGGGGTGATCATTACGAATAAGGCGGTATTGAGATTCGATGACGATACAAAAGAGGCCTATCTTGCAACCTATCACCCTGACAGTTCAGTGGATGAGGTGGTGAGCCTTACACCGTGGGATCTGAAAGTATCAGATGACGTCCATGAAACGGAGCCGCCGAGAGAAGAGGAACTGAGAGTCGTGCGTGAGATTCTCGATCCCTTCGGAATGATTAAAATATACGAAGGTCGGGGCTATGTATGATCATCTAAGGGGTTGTGAGTTGTAGGACAGGTTTTATTTCGTCATTTCCTTGACCGGGAGCGCACCCGCAAGCCTCGCCCTGTGGGCGTGGAGCTTCACAGAAATAAGGGGGAATATGAATCACTCAAGATTGCTCGCGGAATTTTGCTCACAGATTTCATTTGATAACCTCCCTGAAGAGGTTGTTTATAAGACAAAACTCTGCATACTCGATTGTATCGCCAATATCTATGGATCACGGGAACTCGAAGCCGTAAAACATGTGGCCGATTATATCCGCTCGCAGCAGGGTGCTCTCCAGGCATCGGCCCTGGGATGGAATTTCGAAACGACCGTCAATGATGCAGCCTTTATAAACGGCACTGCCGCAGAGGCGATCGAGGCACAGGACGGGCTTCGTTTCGGCGGCAATCATCCGGGGACAGCGGTAATTCCCGCTGCCTTCGCCGTAGCCGAGCATCTCGGACTTGGTGGCAGGGAGATCGTTGAGGCAGTCGTTGCCGGCTATGAGGCGGCGAACAGGCCTGCCGCGGCTATGCATCCATGGCATACACTCTCGGGATTTCTTCCCACGGGAACATGCGGGACATTCGGTGCTGCAACGGCAGCCGCAAAATTATACCGTTTTGACAGCAATCGTATGCTGAATGCCCTGGGTAATGCAGGGTATTTGCTACCCCTTTCAATGGCCGAACATTTAATGGGAGGGTATACGATAAAGATAGTCCAGGGTGGTCAGGCGGCAAGCGCTGGTATCAGGGCGGCTGGTCTTGCAGGATCGGGTATCACAGGAGCTCCCTATGTTCTTGAAGGTTCCGAATTAAACGGAGGTTTTACGAAGATTACAACTAATGTGGAACCGAACATGGATAAAATAATCGAGGGATTGGGCGAGCACTTTACCATAATGGATGTTTATTTCAAGCCCTATACCTCGTGCCGCCATACACACGGAGCAATTCAGGCCACCCTTGAGATCGTGAAAAGAGAGAAGGTTTCCCCCGCGGATATCGAGAAGGTGGAAGTCTATACATACGGAATCGCCGTCATCGCGGTAGGGAAGGGCGTAAAGGACAACGACACCTTTGTATCGGCACAGTTTTCCATACCCTACTGTGTTGCCGCGTGTCTGACCGATGGAGAATTCGGTCCACAGCAGATGAAGGAGGCACGAATCGAAGACCCCGGTGTTATCGAACTGTCGAGAAAGGTTCAGGTATTGATGGACGATGATCTGAATAATATCTATCCCGATATGACATCGAGCAGGGTGAAAATATTTTTGAAAGATGGAAGAAAGCTGGTTCAGCAGATTGATATTCCGAAAGGTGATCCGAGGGATCCGATGGATGAGAAGGAGATCTCCCAAAAAGTCCGATATTTTGCAGGAGACAAGAGCGGAGGCCGGGTGAATAAGGTGATCGGCATGATACTTGATATTGAAAATATGGCAAATATCAAAGAACTTGCTCGATTAATCTAAAGGAAAGTATGAAAGGAGCGCGAATGGACTTCAGTTTCAGTAGTGAACAGCAGATGTTGATTGAGACGTTGCGGACGATGGGAAAACGGGAAAATTTCAAGGAACTCGCGGCACAGATAGACAGTACGGGGGAATTTCCCCACCACCTGATGAAAAAGTATGCCGAGATGGGACTGCTGGGTATGACGTTATCTTCAGAATACGGAGGAGGGGGAAGGCCGGCAATAGAGGCAATAATTGCAATCGAAGAGCTGGCAAAGTTCAGTCCCATGATAGCAGCTGCGGTATTTGAATCAAATGTCGGGCCGGTAAGGGTCATTGATATCTTCGGAACGGAAGAGCAGAAGAAATCGATAATTCCGGGGGTCTGCAGGGGCGAGCTTAGTGTCTCCGTGAGCATGACTGAACCCGAGGCAGGCTCCGATCTTACGTCACTGTCGACGACTGCCATAGAGCATGGCGATACGTATATATTAAATGGCCGGAAAGCTTTTATTACCGGCGGCGGCTATGCGAGCCACTATTTGGTCTATTCGAGATTTGATAATATTCCGGGCTATAAGGGTATCGGTGGACTGATCGTGGAGAAAGACATGCCTGGTTTTACCTTTGGGAAACAGGAGGAATATATGGGGCTCAGAGGAATGCCCTCCTGTGATCTTATATTCGAGGATGTTGTAGTTCCGAAAGAAAATGTTGTGGTAAAGCCCGGTGATTTCAGAAATCTCATGTTGACCTTTGACATAGAAAGGTGTGGAAATGCCGCCATGTGTCTCGGTGTGGCAGGGGGTGCACTGGAGGAAGCAAAGATATACGCTCAACAGCGAGAGGCCTTTGGAAGACCCATTTGCGAGTTTCAGGCCGTTCAGTTTCCCGTCGTTGATATGGCCATGAAACTGGATGCTGCTCGACTTCTCGTTTACAGGGCCGCAACAGGGGCCGGCCAGGGATTGCCCTCCATATATGAATCGGCAATGGCGAAGTGTTTCGCAAACGAGATGGTGGTTGACGTGACAAATGCCGCAATGGAGGTTTACGGTGGCTACGGATACAGCAAAGAATTTCCCGCCGAGAGAATGCTTCGCGACGGAAGGGCATGGAGGGTCGCCGGGGGTACCATAAACATGCTCAGGATTACCATGGCGAGTCTCATCTTCGGAAGGAGATTCGATCAGCGCAAGGGAAAATAGAAACCATTATTAAAAGACTTCAAATATTTTACAAAACGAGGAGGGACAGTAATGGGAACATATTACAGAGACGCCGATCACCTTTTTGAGATCTATGGATATTTTTTGGATCGAGTTCTTACCGATGAGAAGATCGGGCCCAAGATGGCGAAGTCAAATATTATTATCAAGTTCATCTATACAGATCCTGACTGTGAGATCACTATCGACCTGAAAAACCCGCCACAGAAAGAGGGGTACTACGGAAGTTATTATCTGGGGCCCTGTGATTTGAAGGAAGATGTCTGGTCCAAGCAGGCAGCTGATTTTTCCCATAGCTTCTGGCATGGATTTGAAAATCCGATAGCCGCTGTCACAAAGAGAAAGGTAAAACAGGGCGGCAAAATAACGGCAATGATGAAACTTCTCCCCGTGGTCAAACCGGCATTCAAAGAATTTCCCTCGGCCCTTGCGGAGATGGGATACGGTGATCTTATTATTATAAAGAAATGAGGATTTTTGTATCAATATCGATCGACGAATAAAAAAAGGAGGGACTAATGAGCGAGAGAAAAAACGAGCACCTTATCGTGAGAGAACCGATTAACGTCAACAAGCTTCCCGATCATAAACTGAGCGACGTGATACCCTTTCCGGTGCTGATGTGCAAGGATCTGGTGCCCGAAGCACAGGCATGGGCTCTTTACATGTTCATAAAAGAGATAACGCAGGAAATGGTTGATCTTATGGATGCCGTAGGAAAGGCAACTCCACACCGGCATGACTTTGATGAAATGTATCTGATGATAGGGGAAGAAAAGGCCATCACCTTTGAGGTCATGCTTGACGACGAATTCTACGAGGTTGCAACGCCGGGAGCGGTGTATATTCCGAAAGGACTTCCTCATGCCATACGGCCGGTGAAGGCAACGGTGGGCCTTTCGGGTGGTCTCATTCCCGTGTGTCTGAACGGGGAATATGTTACACTACCGGTGTAATTATTTATGAGCCAAACTATGGTATATGGTTGTTGATGAAATAATCGATGAAAAATGGGGTGGGGATGATGAGTCAGAATATATCGACGAAGGAAGGCATGTTTGAAGCGGCCGACGGCTTTCAGTTATTTGAGAGATGGTGGGTGCCGGAGGGCGAGACGAAAGCGGTTGTTGTCATAGTCCACGGCCTGGCAGAACATAGCGGACGGTATTCACATGTGGCAAAACGACTGAACGAAGATGGATATGCCGTGTATACCTTCGATTTACGACTGCACGGAAGATCGGGCGGGGCAAAGGCCTTTGTGAAATCATTTGATGACTACCTTGCTGACCTCGACGTATTTCTTGCGAGGGTGCGTGAAAAAGAGCCTCAAAAACCACTGTTCCTTCTGGGGCACAGTATGGGCGGAACAATCTCAGCCCTTTTTGCAATAACAAGAAAGCCCGACATACGAGGCCTTCTGCTGAGCGCAGCGGCCCTGAAAATGGGTGATGACATCTCGCCCATTCTTATAAGTTTATCGGGGATTATAGGAAGCATTCTGCCGAAACTGCCCACCGTCAAGCTTGACAGTGGCGCCATCTCGAAAGACCCTGAAGTAATAAAGAAGTATGATACCGATCCTCTCAACTATCGGGGAGGGACTCCGGCTCGAACGGGCGCAGAAATTGTGAGAGCCACACGAATTATTCAGGAGCGAATGGAAGAAATTAATGTGCCGATCCTTATCATGCACGGGACGGCAGACCGTCTCGCGAATATCGAGGGGAGCAAAGAGCTCAATGAACGTGCCCGTTCCGCTGATAAGACACTGAAGTTATATGAGGGCCTCTATCATGAAATCCTCAATGAGCCGGAGAAAGAGGAGGTAATGGACGATATCATCGAATGGATGAATTCGCACTGCTGAAAACGCTCTCTTCTTTAAAGATATGTTTGAGTTTGTCGGATAAATTATTACGTGAGAAGCTCAAGGCGGATCTATGAAAGAGTTGACAAAAAATATAATTATATGTCATTAAACTCTATGGTTGAAGTTAATATAAGATAACAGAGCAAAGGCCGGCAGTACTTCTGATTATGAGAAAAAGGACCGTGATTAACGGGGGGAATGACATATGGCACGGCATTTATTAAATACATTCATATTTATCATAATAGTTACCCTGTTAATCGGTTGCGGAGCGAAAAAAAGGATCCCCCGATTCATGCCCGTTGATCTTACCAAAGAGCTCAAGGAGGGGAAGTATGTACAAAAGGTCGATAATTTGATGATTGTTCTCGATGTATCCTCGTCAATGTCCGATTCATATATGAAAAAGACGAAATTTGACGCTGCAAAAAATGTTATCGACAACATAAACCGGTGCCTCCCCGAAATGGAATTAGAGATAGGATTAAGAACTTTCGGATATTATATCTCTCCCTTTGAAGAAGAAACAACGCTTGTTTACGGGCTTACAGATTATAGGAGAGATGAGTTTGGAAAGATTATAAGAAAAGTGGAAGCGGGAAATGGAAGAAGTCCAATGGTCCTGGGGATCAATGCAGCCAGTGAGGACTTGAAGGAAACAGAGGATGGAATAGCGGTTATTATCGTTAGTGATTGGAAGAAAGCCGAAGAGTACGCGATACCCGCAGTAGAAAATATGAAGAATATGTACGGTGACAGGATTTGTATATATACCATTATGGTGGGAGAAGACGAGGACGGCAAAGAGAGAATGGAAGAGGTCGCAAAGGCTGGATACTGCGGATTTCCCAAAAACTCCGCTGAGCTGGCATCGGGAAAACAGATGGCCGATTTCATCAGAAAAGTTTTCTTGAAAAAAGCCCCACCAAAACCAGAGGTCGTGGAGGAAGTGCTGCCAGTTGAAATACCCGCGCCCGTTTATACCGAGAAGGTGGCATTCACGGCTACGCTCAAGGCGGACGTTCTCTTTGATTTTAACTCGGCAGACTTGAAGCCGGGCGCTGGAGAAGAATTATCCAGAATCATCACAACACTCAGAACATATCCGGAAACGGCAATAAGAGTTGAGGGACATACCGATTCGCGGGGTCCGGAGTGGTATAACCAGGATCTTTCAGAAAGGCGTGCCGCAGCTGTTAAAGATGCCCTTGTTCAAATGGGTGCCGATCCCACAAAGATAGAGGCCGTCGGCTTTGGCGAATCACAGCTCATATCGAGAGATCATGCACTGAACAGAAGGGTAAATATCGTCACCGCTCCATAGTGCTTTGATACTTTTCAAGACTGCCGGAACGAAAGAGAAGCGTCTTCAGAGAACCTACTTTATCTCCGGCCTTTGTATTAACAAGCCAGATTACGTCTTAACCAATACTTTTAAATACGCTATGGGAAGAATAACGAGAGCCATTTCACAAGCGATGGTAATAGTGTCCGCTGCAAGAGGAGATTCATGGAATATTTGCTTGTTTTTATAATCGGAATAGTCCTGGGTGCTTTGATAGCTCTGGTGATCAGCTGGATACGTGCCCGGGAAGCGAAGATGATTGCACAGGAACTCGTATCCGAGGCAGAGCATCAGAAGATGCAGGACCTGGAGTCAATAATCGGCAGAGTGAAAGAGTCCTTCGGGGCGCTCTCTATGGATGCCCTCTCAAAGAATACGGAGGAATTTTTAAAGCTTGCAAACGAGAGGCTTTCGAAACAGACGGAGTCTGGAGAAAAAGACCTCGACGGAAAGAAAAAGCTCATTGATCAGACCCTTGAGGCGATGAAAACGGACCTGAAAGGGATTCAGGACCTTGTGGTTACCCTTGAAAAAGACAGGGAGAAAAAATTTGGAGAACTTACCAGCCAGTTAAGGTCGACCTCTGAGCAGACGATAAAACTGCAGGAGACGGCTCATCAGTTGAAAGTTGCGCTTTCAAGCACAAAGACCCGCGGTCAATGGGGCGAGAGAATGGCCGAAGACGTGCTGAGGCTGGCAGGTTTTGTCGAAGGAATAAATTACAGAAAACAGAAGGCGCTCGAAACGGCAGCGACGCGACCCGATTACACCTTTTTCCTGCCTCAGGACCTGAAGGTCAACATGGACGTTAAATTTCCTCTCGACAATTATCTTCGATATCTCGAATCGGAAAGCGATACGGAAAGGGAAAAGAATAAAAACAGATTTCTGAAGGATGTGCGCGAGAGGATAAAAGAGGTGTTGACGAGAGATTATATTAATCCCGAAGAAAATACGGTGGATTATGTAATCGTATTCATACCGAACGAGCAGGTCTATGCCTTTATAAATGAAAATGATGCAACAATTCTCGATGCGGCCCTCAAGGATAAGGTGATACTCTGTTCACCCATTACACTCTATGCAATTCTGGCGGTGATCAGGCAGGCAGTTGACAACTTCAATCTTGAGAAAACCGCGGCTCAGATACTTTCGCTACTCGGCACCTTTTACAAGCAATGGGATTCGTTTATACGATCCTTCGAGAAGATGGGAAAGAGGATAGACGACGTTCAGAAAGAATTCAATCATCTTACCTCAACGAGACGAAATCAGCTTGAGAAACCCCTCAGGAGAATAGAAGACCTCCGAAAGCAGAGAGGAATAGACGACGTTGAATTGGCGGCAGGAGATGAGACATCCTTTATTGATGTTGAGGAAAAATAGGCACAAAGGGACAGAGCAAAAAAAGGTAAATGGGCACAAAGGCACAAAGTACAACAACGATGAAAACATACAGAGACCTTATTGTATGGCAGAAGTCTGTGCACTTTGTAACGGTAATATATCAAATAACAAAGACGTTCCCTAAAGATGAAGCCTTTGGTTTGATTTCGCAGATGAGGCGATGTTCTGTTTCTATCCCCAGCAATATTGCAGAAGGTTACGGCCGAAGATCAAAAAATGATTATGTACGCTTCCTGCAAATAGCAATGGGGGCGGTCTTAGAGTTACAAACCCAGTTAGAGATTAGCCGGAATCTGAAATATCTTACTCCAAATCAACTTGAAGAGATTTACGAACTGAACAGCGAGCGCAATCCTCGCTGCTGGCGGCGGGGTTAGCGAGCGAATAAAAAATGCAGTTTTCCTTAACAGTCGGAGATCCCACGCAACTTGTTGCGGGGAGCTTCAATTAAGTCGAGAAATTGAACGAATGCTTAGTAGCCTGATCAATAAAGTACGAGCAAAATAGTCTTCGTCTCTTGACTTTGTGCCTATGTGCCTTTGTCCCTTTTATTATTACTATATGCCTTTTTGCTTTTGCTTTTCTTTGTGCCTATGTGCCTTTGTTACTTTGTTCCTTTGTTACTTTGCCTTTAGTATCACAAAATAACGTTCAGAAGACCTCCCACCGTCAAAGCCGACACAATCATAATCAACATTGACTTCAGAAAATCCCGCAGTCCCAATTCCTTCAAAAGAACCACGAACGTGGCAATGCAGGGGAAGAACATCGTAAGGACCACACTTCCAATAACCATCTGTTTGGCCGTGAGTGCCGAAATTGCGAGCATTCCGAGGGCGGCATCTTTCCTGATAAATCCGATCACGATTGCCACGATCGACTCTTCGGGTAGTCCCCAGATGCCGGTAATCACAGGTGCGGCAAATCTCGCGACATAATCAAAGATCCCAAAAATAAAGAGTATATTTATGATAAAGACGGCTGCCAGGATTATGGGCACTGCCTCCCTGAGAAAATTATCAATTCTGTAGAAGAGTTTCTGGAAGACGATTCCCCATGGCGGGATCCGGTAGGGTGGAATTTCTATCAGGAGTTCAGGGCTCAGACCTTTTAATATCTTGTTCAGGATATAACCGAGTATGATCCATACCAGAAAAAGCGTTCCGTAAACCATGGCCACATATTTTCCGCCGAATTTACCGACGAGTCCAAAAATCATCGCCTGGGCAGACGCGCAGGGAATAGCGATGGAAACGAGCGTCGCCGCGATGAAACGTTCCCGCCTGCTTTCGAGGACGCGCGTTGCCATTATGGCGGGCACGTTGCATCCAAGTCCCAAAAGCGTGGGAACAATAGCGAATCCGTGCAAACCAATTTTGTGCATGGTGGTATCCAAAAGAACGGCCAGTCGGGGAAGGTACCCGATATCCTCGAGGAGTCCTATGACCAGGTAAAAGGAAATAATATAGGGGAGTACCATCGCGATCGGGACATAAAGGCCACTGCTTAGAAGCCCGAATGACTCAATAAAATGGATATTCCCGGAGATAAGCTTTCCCACAATGACATCATGGAGTAAACCGCCTTCGCCCATAAGAACGCTCAGCTTTGTCAATACCGGCAGCCATATCTTATAAAAGAAAGGATCAAGGATATAAGTGATGAGATTTTCGCCGACAAAGCGGATGATATAGTAAGAAATGGCAAGGACCGCCGCGGCGATAAAAAGACCGGTTTTCGGTTTTACACTTGCGTCTTCGAGACGCTCAAACCACCGGTGATGACGATGGGCGATGGTCTGAATATTGTCTATGATTTTTCCTACGAAGGCCCAGCGTTCGTCACGGTTCATGGACGTTATATCAGAAGTGGTGGCACGTGGAATGCTTTCCGCCAGGTCTTTTATTCCCTGTCCCGTGAGACCCGAGGTTGCGATGACGGGAACGCCGAGAATAGTTTCTAACTTTTTACGGTCAATTGAAATGCCGCGGTGTTTTGTGTCGTCCCAGAGATTGAGTGCCACGACAAGGGGAATCTTTTTTTCCAGTAGCTGAAGGGTCAGATAGAGGTTTCTTTCGAGGTTGGTTGCATCGACTACATTGATGACCACATCGCCCGATTTCAGCATGTCGAGTGCTATTTCTTCCGCCTCACTGGTGGGTTCGAGCGTATAGGTACCGGGTACATCGATGATTTCGGCCGTTTCATCGCCGGTCTTCATAAAACCGCTTGTATAACTTACGGTGGTACCGGGGTAATTAGACGAAACAACGCGCACTCCCGTAAGACGGGAGAATATGACGCTCTTTCCGACATTTGGATTACCCATGAGCAAAATCTTCATTTTGCCGCCTATTTTGTTTCGACGATTATTTTTTGTGCCATGCCGTAACCGATGGCAATCAGAGACCTGTTTATCTGAACGGTGACGGGACCCCTCAACATCATGGAACCTTTTTTCGTTACTTTCTTTCCCGGTATAATACCAAGAGAGTTCAGGCGATTGGTAAGTCCCTGACCCCCTCGTATTTCAATTATTGTACCGGCTTCTTCGGAATGAAGATCACCGAGAGATTTAACCACTGTATATTCTTTCCTTCCAACTCTTAAATTGAAGCTCCCCGAAGTATAATAGCCGAGGGGAATATACTCGCTGTTCAATTCAATATAGTTATTTATACTATAAAAAACAAGGTACGTAAAAGATATTTACGAAAAACAAAGCGAATATATTGCCTTACGTCATAGAGAGGAAAAGGCATATTCTCTTATGGTATGGCAAACTGTCATAATAAAAGAGGCCCCTTGGGGCCTCCTCTGTATTCATCTATCTCCGCACTTTCCTGCGGTACTTTTTACATAAGGTTCTATCAGGCAAACCACTCTGATATGAGAATATTTAAGCAGTTCTACTGATAACATCCGGTATTTAAATTTTCTAACGCAGCCTTGTCAAACTTTGATTTAAAGAACTCTTTTTCTGTGTGACGATTTAGCTGGTTACTTTACTGTTATGGCTTTGTAACGTTTTTTGCCTGAAACCCCCTGTCTGTCTCCTCGATGTCGAAGTTTACCTCTTCGCCCTCATTAAGGGTCCTGAAGCCATCCATGTTAATGGATGAGTAATGAACGAACAAATCTTGGCCATTTTCCTGCTGAATGAAACCAAACCCCTTCTTCTCATTAAACCATTTTACCGTTCCCGTTGCCAACGCAAAAACCTCCTTTTTAAAAAACAGTGAAACAATAAATAATAACTCGATCGGTTATCGGTTCACCGGCCTCCAATTAAAACTTGCCTCCGGAAAACCTTACCCCGAGCCCAACACAGATTGTTTAATGTTTATACCGAGTTCTGTTATCCGTCAAGAAAAAAATGAGCCTTTATTTAAATTAGCATAAATTGTGCGTCAGTCTTGAACTGAATAGCGAGCGCATTCCCCGTTGCTTGCAGCGGGGTTAGCGAGCGAATAAAAA
>JAFGBH010000057.1 GCA_016933215.1 Deltaproteobacteria bacterium
CTGTCAATGGCATTACAGAATCCCCCTGCAGCGAGGAGGGCCGCCTCGTAGGATCGAGCCGATGTCTGTGTATCGACATCAAGGGAGTAATACCGCTTTCCCGCCGTACCGGCAACCAGATCGATATAGGAATCGCCGTGATTCATAGCGATTTCGCGGTGCGATGCCGATCGCGGTGTGATCGCTACATAATTTCCCTTCATATCACGGGATTCAAGCATCTCGTAGATGGCCTGCAGTCTTCGGGGCGACTCCGGATGAAAGGAACCGGGATCATGTTCGAGATAGGTCTCATCCTTCACAATGCCCGTTTTTGAAAGCATTCTCACGATCCATAGGCTTGACATTTAAAGCGAAGAGTTTTTTAACACAGGGGAATGGTAAATGCAATTGGTGAAAACAGATTGACAAAGCTTTAAAACCATATATAGTTTCCAATAATTCTTCGGAAAGGAAGGAAGACCATGTTCGGTATAGGAATGCCGGAGCTGATTGTTATACTCGTCATTGCACTTTTAATTATCGGGCCCAAGAAGCTCCCCGACCTTGCAAAGTCTCTCGGAAAAGGCCTGTCGGAATTCAGAAGGGCCACCGATGACGTGAAGGAGACGCTGCAGGTTGATAAGATAAAAGATGAGACCACGGAAATCAAGGATTCTCTTTTATACGGTGAAAAAGAGGACAGGGAAGAAAAAGAGAAAAAGGAGAGCTGACCCCGCTCATAGTTGTTTCCGACGCCTCGTTGGCGATTTCATATAAATCAAAACAATACCGATAACTTAATTCGCCCATGAATAAAACTGCTGACGAAAAAATGCCCTTTACCTCACATCTCGAGGAATTGAGGGCAAGACTCATACGGATACTGATCGCAGTCGGAATCGGCTTTGTGGGCTGTTACTTCTTTAAGGAACGGCTCTTCGGGTTTCTGACCAGACCCCTCATCTCTGTGCTTCCCGATAACAGCTACATGATATTCACGAGCCTCCCGGAGGCATTTTTTACCTATCTGAAGGTATCGATCCTGGCTTCCATCTTTGTTACAAGCCCCTATATACTGTATCAAATCTGGAAATTCATATCACCCGGTCTCTATAAAACGGAAAAGAAATATGTCTTTCCCTTTGTCATCTTTTCCACCATATTTTTTGTGGGTGGTTCGCTCTTCGCCTACCACATTGTTTTTCCACTGGGTTTCAAGTTTTTTGTCGCCTTTGGTACGGAGTCGATAAAACCGATGATATCCGTAAGGGAGTTTCTCTCCTTCGCCATGAAACTGCTCATCGCCTTCGGGATTATCTTTGAACTTCCGATCTTCATGTACTTTCTTTCCCGGATCGGAATGGTGAATTCTCAGACGTTAAAGGCCAAGAGAAAATATGCAATCCTTATGATATTTGTAATTGCCGCTCTCTTTACACCTCCCGATGTGGTAACCCAGTGTCTCATGGCTGTGCCTCTGATGCTTCTCTATGAAATAAGCATCTGGGTCGTAAAACTGGGAGAGAGAAAATCCCTCGGAATAGAGGAAAATTCCGAAGAAGGAGATACAGAAGAAGAAGCATGATTCCAAGAAAGAAATCACACCCGAATACCGCCAGAAAAAGAATATTCAAGAAAATCGCCGTATCGGCGCTTGTTCTTATCATCATCGCATCGATGGGGGTAATTTACTTTTTTTACTCACTCGTGGAGGAACTTCCAAGCATCGCATCTCTCAAGGACTACCGTCCCAGTATCATCACGCGAGTATATGCCGACAATAATGAACTGATCGATGAATTCTACCTCGAAGACAGAAAGGTTGTCCGCGTTACGGAGCTTCCGAAATTCGTGATCTTTGCCTTTGTAGCGGCCGAAGATGCTCGATTTTTTCAGCACGGGGGATTTGATCTGAAGAGTATCGCACGGGCATTCGTCAAAAACCTGAAAGCGGGAAAAATCGTACAGGGGGGAAGTACCATAACCCAGCAGGTGGCCAAATCACTCTTTCTCACGCCCGAGAAGAGTTACATACGAAAACTCAAGGAGGCTATTCTTGCCTACAGGATTGACAAGTACTTGAAGAAATATGAGATACTCAATCTTTATATGAACCAGATATATCTGGGACACGGCGCCTATGGTGTCGAGGCGGCGGCCCAGCGTTATTTCGGAAAACAGGCGAAAGATCTCACCCTCCCGGAAGCCGCCCTCCTCGCCGGCCTTCCCAAAGCACCGAATAGATATTCACCGGTCCATTACCCCGACCGTGCCCGATCACGGCAGGTATACGCCCTCGGGAGAATGCAGGAGGATGGATATATAACGGAAAAAGAAGCCTCCGAGGCACTCGACATGCCGACGGTACTGAAGAGTTCCGAAGAAAAAGAAAAGGTGGCCCCCTATTTTACCGAGAATGTCCGCCGATACATACAGGCCAAATACAGCAGCGACGTCCTCTACAAGGAGGGCCTGGAAGTATATACTACCCTCGATATCGACATGCAGAGGGCAGCACGAAAGGCTGTGGATAGAGGCCTACAGGAACTTGATAAGAGGCAGGGATACAGGGGGGCCTTGAAAAAAATAATCGAGGAGGAATTCGAATCCTTTCTTAAAAGTGCGGAATTTGAGCTTGAAAAGCATCCCCTTGAAAAGGGAAGTGTCGTCAAGGCTCTGGTAGTTGATGTCAATAGCGATGAAACGACGGTGAGTTTACGAATCGGGCCTCACAGGGGAATCATGACACTCAAGGATATGTCATGGGCCAGAGTTCCCGACACGAATGTCGCCTATAACACAGTCAAGGTAACAGACCCTGCCTATGTCCTCACGAAGGGCGATGTCATCCTGGTAAAAATCAAGGAGGTCGTAAAGCCGGAGGGACTATCCGAAGCAGAGGGAGAAAAGACGGAAAAAGAGCTTGAATTCACCGCCGCCCTGGAACAGGAACCGGAAGCCCAGAGCGCCCTTTTATGCATGGAGACAAGGACTGGAGAAATAAAGGCCATGGTGGGGGGACGCAGTTACAAGAAAAGCGAGTTCAACCGTTCCACCCAGGCGAGGAGGCAGCCCGGTTCGGCCTTCAAACCTTTCATCTACACGGCCGCCTTTGATCAGGGCATGACACCGTCATCGGTTGTCATGGACACCCCGATCATCTTTGAAGACACGCTGAAAGACAGCACCTGGAAACCCAGGAACTACGAGGAAAAGTTCTACGGGCCCACGATACTTCGGACGGCCCTTGTCAAATCGAGAAATCTGGTCACCATAAAGGTTCTGAAAGACATCGGCGTCGACTATGCGGCAGATTATGCCATAAATATGGGCATCACCTCGCCACTCACACGAGATCTCTCCATGGCGCTGGGGTCTTCCGGGGTAACACTCCTTGAAATGGTGAGAGGATATGGGGTTCTTGCACATAATGGGAAAAAGGCAGAACCCTACTTCATCAGGAAAATTGTCGATCGCACGGGACACATAGTCGAGGAGCATAAACCGCGGGTGGAACAGGTTATAGACCCCAGGATAGCATACATAACGTCACATCTGCTTCAGGATGTGGTAAAGAGGGGGACCGGATGGCGGGTCAGAGAACTGGGGAGACCCGTGGCGGGAAAAACCGGCACAACGAATGACCTGAAAGACGCCTGGTTTATGGGGTTCACTCCCTCACTCGTCGCGGGTGTCTGGGTCGGATTTGACGATCTGAGCAAACTGGGAAAATACGAAACCGGTTCCAGGGCTGCGAGTCCGATATTTCTCTATTTTATGAAAGAGGCGCTCGCCGGCACACCGGTTGAACTCTTTTCACCCCCCGACGGCGTGGTATTCGCAAAGATAGACCCCGAAACGGGCCTTTTGGCAAAACCCGATGCGAAGGAATATGTATTTCAATGCTACCTGGAGGGAACATCACCCACCGAGTATTCATCCGAGGCTGAAAACGATAAAAAGAAAGACTTCTTCAAATACGACATCGACAGTCTGATGCGGAGCGAGAAAGAGGAATCGCTCGAATAGAGTATACCTGCTTCGTATTTCAGAAAACCATCAGTTCAAAGGGTTTGACAAGCCGTATTTCGGCATGAGGCGCTCCCTTCGAGACATGCCTGAGGAATCCGGAGATATTCTGAAAGGGTAACCCCCTGACCTTTCCATTCGAGTGAATGGGAAGGGAAAAATCATCGAAGTGAAAAGGAACGATGATTTCAGGCCGTATGATATCGAGAAGCCGGGTACAATATTCCGGCACCTTATTCCATCCCGGAACGCACATGAAAAGCACATCACACCGATGCCCCTCCAACTCCGATTCAACAAAATTTGCGCTCCCCACATGCATAAAGACAGTTCCACCCACTTCCAGCTTGGGTATATAAATATCCCCGAGCCTGTAATCACGTGCCCTGAGAGGAAGGCCTCCTTCGGGATGTATCTCACCCCGGTATGGTATCCTGCCGAAAAAAACGAGTCCATGCCTCGAAGGGAGCATCGTTACCGCAGCCCCTCCGGGCAGTTCAATGCGTTCTCCCTTCTCGCAAACGGTAACGCTATCCCCCTCACCATAGAGTGCCATGAGTGTCGCCAGGCTTCGGCTCCCTATGAGGGGACCTGTCAGATATTTCGCAACCTCCGGTACGTCCAGGGCGTGATCAAAGTGCGTATGGCCGATTATCACCGACGATAAATCCCCCTCAAGTCCCCCTATATACCGCCTAACCCTGTCAGCCTTCGGCCGCATTCGACCGAAGAAAATCTCGGATTTTCCTGCCCTCGAGTGATAGGGGTCGATAAGTATGGTTTTCCCCTCGTCGGTAAATTCAAGACCGGCTGCACCGGTCCAGCGAACCTTCACCATTGTTACTCATCCCCTGTTCATGTCTTTCGTATGCATTCTTTTCATACCACGATTGAAGCTCCCCGCAATCCCGCATAACTCCGACAAGTTGCGGGGAATCTCCGACTGTTTAGTACGTTAGAATTTATTTTCTGTGTTTTCCGGCAGAAAATAATTTCGTTAACGCACTTATCCCGATTATTGGGTTTGAGCAAAATATCTGTTTTTTATGCGCTCGCTGCTCAATTCATGCGGCATCGAGAGAGCTCATTTCATAGGTCAGATGAATACTATCTGCGGCTTACCCTATCAGAGAACCAAGCAATTTACGGATGACGGGGGCCTTGAGTGTTATAGCGCCTTCAGGACATACCTCCTGACAGCAGTAGCACCGTATGCAGGTATCGTAATTGTATGTCGGCGGTCTTGATGTATCACCATCAAACCAATTCACCGCCTTTGGATTCGCCGGGCACATCTTTACACATATGCCGCAGGTGACACATTGTTCTTCTACTATTACCGGTTTGGAAACCAAGCGATTCCCTATGAACCGTGCAAAGCCCCCCTCGGCGCGTGTGGCGGCAGGTGTTCTGTCGATATCGAAGTCGGGAATTTTAAAATCATCACAGGTATCGCCTACCAGCTCTATCTCTTCCTCATTATGCGTACCGGCTCCAAACTCACTGCCGAATTTTATCGTGGGAACATACTCGGGATTAAGGCCGATCAGTCTCAATACCGTTGCGTCAAGGGCAACAGGATCGCTGGAGAAAAGGAGCATATTCATCCTTCTCGGCCTTCCGCTTCGTGGCCCGTTTCCCTCCATAGCCTCAATACCGTCCATGATGTAGAGACGCGGACTGATAAACCGGTTCAGATCAACAAGCATTTTGCCGAAATCCCAGGCATCGGGCAACTTGACGTGATATTCCCCCTTGAGCACGCCCGGTATACAGCCGAACTGATTTTTCACACACCCCGTGAATTTTTCCAGGCCGTGGGTTTTGAGCTTCGGCAGGCTGACGACTCCGTCAGAGTTCAGTACCCCCTTCGCGATCACAAATTTTCTGTTCTGCCTGCCCCCTTCAAAAAAAATATCCACACCGGTTTTAAAATCGGCACACTCTATATTCAACTCCTCCGCCACCGCCTGAAGACCGGCTTTTTTCGCAGCCCCCGCCGTGCTTCCTATGGCAGGAGAATCGCCATAGGATACTCTTGCACCGCCGGCGATAAAAATTTCTGCCACGGCCTTGAAAAGGGAAGGATGGGTGGTCACACATCTCTCGGGTGGCGAGGCGGAAAGGAGATTCGGTTTCAGCAGAATCCTTTCTCCCCTCTTGGCAAAGATATCCACGCCGCCCAGAAGGGCAATACCCCTCTCGACGGCGGCCTTCACCGTGCCGTAGTGATAGGTTTCACACCCTATAATTGCGACCTTCGACACTTTCCCTCACCTCCCAAGGGGATATTCCGGACACACGGTTTGTATCATATTTGATTTATTTTCAAATAGTTGCCCCATACTATAAAAGAGGCCCCCTGCACTGTCAAGCCAAATTGACAGCCATGATACCCGAAGCATCATCTCATTATATTGTGCTTGACCACGGGAGCAATTTAGTATAATTCCTCAAGAGAGTTAGGGTAGGTCTTTTCAATACGAAACTTAGATAGTTGTTTACGATACACGACGTAGCCATCGAGGTGTGTTATGAAAAAATTATTTGTCTGCTTTTTCCTGTTGTTCGTAATCTTTCTGCCGTTACAGTCAGCTATTGCTCTCACCGCGGAAGGATGGTTTGAAGAGGGCATAAGCCTGGAAAACCAGTGTGTTTACAAAGAAGCTATAAAAAAATATTCCGAGGCTATAAAACTAAACTCAAATTATTCCGAGGCCTACTTCAGGAGGGGAATATCATATGCCATGGCTCCGTCCACGTCGGCAGAAGCCTTAGCTGATTTTACCAGGGTAATCGAACTGGATCCCAAAAATGCGGACGCCTTCTACGAGCGCGGGCTCGTCAATGCCTACCTCATCAACAACGAACAGGCGAGACTGGACATGGAAACCGCCGCATGCCTGGGACATGAGGGGGCTATGGAGTGGTTGAACCCCAAAGAAAAAGAAGTACGTTACATTCAACTGGGTGATTACCTGGCCTCGGGAAAGAAGCCTGTTGCCTACTTTGACTTCGATAAATATGACATAAAGCCTGCCTATAATGATCTTCTGAATGAGATAGGTATGGTTCTCAAAGAACAGCTTCCCGAGACACTCGTCCTCATCATGGGACATACGGATAACTCAGGTTCGGAAGAATACAACGATAATCTGTCTATGAGAAGAGCCGAAGCGATCAGCCGGAACCTCGAAGAATCGGGAATCGATTCCTCCAGAATTATCATCAGGGGTTACGGGGAAAAGAACCCCGCATCATCAAACAAGTCTGAGGAGGGGCGTACCCTCAACCGCCGCGTTGAGCTGATTGGAGTGGAACGGTAATCCGTCCCACCCCAGTAGAATAACTATTGTCCGCTCTGAGATCAGGCAGAAAACGTAAGTTTTGTTCCGCTCATATTCAGGATAAATTTTCCCGGCATTTCCTTTTCAATATGCATGATGGCATTTCTGCCTGTGCAGTGTGTGGGAATAATATAGTCGGGGTTTATCTTCTGCAACTCTTCCGTCGTTCTTCCTATTATCGGCTCGAAAAGCGGGCCTGAGAGATGAAATCCGCCCATGACGGCATGGATCTTATCAATTCCCGTTGCCGCCTGTGCCGTAAAGACCGTATTGACAATTCCTGAATGGGCACAACCCGAAAGGACAACGAGTCCTTTTCCCTTTACATTAACGACGAGAGCGGTATCGTCCGCGATGGGGTCCCACTTTTCCGTGCCTTCATCTTCATAGTGGGCAACGGGGAATCCCTTTTCAAAGTCGGTCGTTCTTTCGACATACCCCAGAAAGAGCGCATCACCATCGAGAAGCGGATAGGGTTTTTCCGTTTCAATAATCCTTACCCCTTCCTTTTCTATCTCTTCCCTTACGAGTTTCGGGAAATATACCTTGAACTCTTCACCAAATTTGAGATACCGGGGACTCGCAAAGGCACCGGGGTGAACAACCAGCTCAATATCCTTTTTGCCGATCAGGTCAACCATCTCCTTGAAGCCGCCGAAGTGATCACTGTGGCCGTGGGAAAGGGCCATGACCTCAACGTCGCCCATCGGTACGCCGATTTTTTTCGCGTTATAGGCGGCACCGATGTCGGAAAAACCGAAATCGAAGAGCATCGTCCTCGTTTCGTCTCCCTTTGTCGTTTTCACGACTGCACAGAAGCCATGTTCCGCCAGAATGGAGTTCTTTATCTCACCATCGGCAAGAGGCATTGCCCTGGTTACGATCTCGTTGTTGTCCATCGCGGTGATGTCGATGTAGTTGTCCTGCAAGGTCAGTATTTCGACCTTATCAACCTCGTTTAACGTGACGATATCTCTCATAATGTTCCCCCTTTTCTTAAAATTGTTTGTTAAATATTATTGAAGCTCCCCGCAACAAGTTGCGGGGCATCTCCGACTGTTAAGGAAAATGTTATTTTTTAGTCGCTCGCTAACCCCGCTGCAAGCAACGGGGAATGCGCTCGCTCTTCAGTTCAACCTATACCGATTTTTGATTCCCGATCGCACACTCCTTTAGCGCCTTCTGAAAGGCCATTGCCGCTATCAGGGCGCAATGCTCATGGTCCTCGGGCACATTTTCCAGATGGTCAAGAATCGCACTCTGGTTTATCCGCAGGCACTCGATCACGGTTTTCCCTTCGGCCATGCGCGTTACCGCTTCGGAAGCCGCAATTGTGAACAGACACCCATCGGTCGAAAATTTCGCATCCTCAATCTTCTTATCTCTTACACGAAGAAATATTGCAATCGTGTCGCCTCACGTACCGGTTACACTGGCATATCCGTCGGGATCGGTTATTGCCCCGTAGTGTGTCGGATTGGTGCCGTAATCCACTATGTTTTCAGAATAAACAGACCTGGCCTTTTCATAGACCATGCCCAGCATCGCTTCGATAATTTCTCTATCCTTTTCCATACTACCTCAATGATCGCATATATTATCACCACCGACTAATGTCCCCTCAAGGTATGACTCGACGATTTTTCCCGGTTCCTCCGATGGTGCGCCGATAAGTACCTCAATTCCCCTCTCTCTGAAAAGGTCCTGGGCCCTTGTGCCCATTCCCCCTGCGATTATCATATTGGCGCCCTTCTCTCCGAGCCATGCGGGAAGAACCCCCGGTTCATGGGCCGGTGGTGTGGCTTTTTCCTCTCCGACTATCTTCCTGCCTTCGAGATCAATATTAAAGAATATAAATTCATCACAGTGACCAAAGTGGGCACTGAGATGACCTTTGACAACTGGTATGGCAATCTTGAAGGTCCCTTCGGTAGCTTCATCGGAAACGATGGGGGTGGATTCCGTGGTTCCTCTCTCCCCCATGTTCAGAATAGGCTGGATAGCTTCAGTAAAAATCCTCGCCGCCTCCGTTTTTGAGTAATGATAGACGAAGGGTTTACCGCTGTCAGAGGCCTCAACAATCTGCGGTTCAATGGGAATTTTGCCAAGGAAAGGAACATTCATCTCCTTTGCCATCTTTTCCCCTCCGCCCGTCTTAAAGATATTGATGATCTCTTTGCAGTGGGGACAGACAAGACCACTCATATTTTCTAAAACACCGATCACCGGTACATTGACCTGTCTGCAGAAATTGATACATTTCCGAACATCGTTAGTGGACAGGTCCTGCGGCGTGGTGACTATGATGGCACCGTCACAATCGGGAAGAAGCTGTGCCACTGAAAGCGGCTCATCCCCCGTACCGGGAGGAAAATCTATGATCAGATAGTCCAGATCACCCCAGTTCACCTCCGTGAGGAGCTGTTTGAGAACATTCATCTTCATGGGACCTCTCCAGATAACCGCATCATCACGATTCGGAAGAAGGAATCCCATCGACATGACCTTGATCCCATGGGCAAAATCGACGGGGAGTATGGACTCTCCATCACTCGAAGGCTTTTGACCTTCAATATTCAGTAACGTCGGGATGCTCGGACCATGAAAATCACTGTCCAGAAGCCCGACCTTTTCCCCCTCCATGGCCAAACTGACGGCAACATTCGTTGCAACAGTGCTCTTTCCAACCCCTCCTTTTCCGGAGAGTATCATGATTTTGTGCTTTATCCTGCCCATTCTATCGGAGAGTGCCTTACTCTCCGTAAACGCCTTGAGTCGATCATCAGCTTTTTTTTGTTCTTCACTCATTTCTTCTTGTTTCCCTTCGATTATTTATTTTTCTCTTTCAGCGACCGGTGTAGAGCTTTTCCCCCCGGCGTTTCTCCATGCGTATCAGTTTTTTGTCCAGCAGCTCCTGCACGTATTTTACCACTTCATTCCGATGGAGGCTCAACCCGGCCGAGATATCATCTACCGAGCAGGGACGCAATCTCAAAAGTTCGAGAACATCGTCACCGGTTGAAGAAAATTCGCCAAGGCTGTGTACCCTGGCATAGTCTGCGATAACCTCGCAGCTCGGACCGAAAAAGGTCGAAATTTCCTCCATTCTTTGTATATCCACCAGACCTGCGTATTCCTCAGCCGGTATCCGCACCGCCGTATTGAGCTGGATACGATCCGGCGCGATATAATCAGTCAGCCCCTTTATTTTCGCAATCTCCTCATCATAGTCGGTTATGCCGCCGGTTATAAAAACCTCCAGCCACAGGGGTCCCATGAAATTTTCCCGAAGTACGCGCAATCCCTCTACCATTTCTTTAAAAAGAATTCCACTTTCTGGACGATTGACACGCAAAAAGGTCTCTTCACTGCCGGCGTCTAAAGACGGTATAATAAGATCCGCACCTGAGACCGCATCACGCACCTCCTCGATCCAGAAGAGCGACCCGTTCGTGAGAACCGCCACGGGAACATCAGAAATTTCCTTAATACCGGAGATAATATCACCGATGCGGCTGTGAAGCGTCGGTTCTCCCGACCCGGAGAGAGTAATATAATCGGGTGGGGAAACCTTTTTCAGTTTTTCTTTCACCTCGTTCACAACAGCGTCGACGGGACAGTATTCCTTTCTCTTCATTGTCTTTGCCGTTGTCCGTCCAAGCTGACAATAGATACAATCGTAGCTGCATGTCTTAAAAGGAACAAAGTCAATCCCGAGAGATCTTCCAAGACGTCGCGACGGTACGGGACCAAAGGTATATGTTTTCTTTTTTTCCTGCATTATTTCAATCTATTAATCTTCGCAGGGTTTGACATCACAGGGAGTCTCCCTGCCGCAGCAGGTACTCTCTTTCCCGCAGCGTGTCGAGCCCTTTCCCTGCCCGTAGTCCGTTGCATAAAAACCCCGGCCCTTCAGGATAAATCCGCCACCCTCGGTGATTAACCGTTCAACTGAACCGCCACATTCCGGGCAGGTTGTAACGGGATCGGCGGTTATCTTCTGAAATCTCTCAAATTCATACCCGCATTTTTTACATTTGTATTCGTAGGTCGGCATATTCAATGGTTCCTTTATTTGAAAGCTTCAGCCAGAAATCGTCCTTTCTGTAAAACAAGATCACCAACGCCGCATCCTACTTTGTCGGCGACAATGGGGCACTTCGCCTTAAAGAGGAAAAAGATGTTCCCCCTCTCGTCGGAGAGCGATTCATAATTTCCCTGCCCCTTGGAGAGTATCATGTCCGCGGTATGATAAGAGTGCAAAAATTCCTCGGAAGACTCCTCCAACACGACACCCGGAAAGGCGGCACCTGTATCTATCGTTCTCACCATGTCCGTAATGCCGGTGAATTCTGCATCTTCCATTGTCGCGTCGTTAATAATCGGACCTCCCCTTACGGCGAAGGTTATATCAAGATCGGTCATCTGAATAAGCATCTTGATCAGTATCTTGTCCAGCACGATTTCACCGGCGTTGTCTCCTAAATAGAGGAGCGTTTTAGAACGTCTCAAGAAACTTTCAAACCCCTGATAGTCAAAATAATCAGAATTTTTGGTCATGAAACCCTCGAAAATCTCAGCGACATCGGTCCAGCTGCGTTCAGGTCCCATATCAATGAGATTTCCCGTCCCGGCAAGCTTCAGTGCGTTCATAAGCGGTGACGATGAATCATTTATGAGATCTGTAAGATCAGTTTCTATTTTTAATACCGCTTCATTGTGGTTCCGCTTAATCTCTCTGTAGGGATCGAGGTTGCCCGTCGCTTTTCTAATGGTCTCATGGACCAGCCAGCCGATCTGCGGGGGCGTTGTTTCCTCAGAAATATCGGTGAGCATGGCCATAACTGAATTCAAGACCTCTTTCTGCATTGTTTCGTCGGCGCCCGATATTCTGCTCGCTTCAAGGGTTTGTCTCAGAAAGCAGGGAAAACAGTCCAGAGATATTTCCACCGTGTACTCCTCTTCTCAGCCAAGTGCATAGATAACATTTCTCCAGAGAGACTTTATGTCCTCGGAGACGGCACCACCTGTGTATTCAACAACGCTCGTCTTCACGATCTGCGCCTTTGTAATTGCCGTATCGTACCGGACCCTTCCCGCTGCCCTGACCCCGTGTTCTTCTGCTTCTCTCTCGATCTGTTCGGTAATATCGGGATTTAAATCCCACTTATTGACGCAGACAACTGTGGGAATCCTGAAATGCGCCGTAAGTTCCGCCACACGCAGCAAATCATGCTGGCCTGAGAGCGTCGGTTCGGTGACCACCAGCACGAGATCGGAACCCGTTATCGATGCAATGACGGGACATCCGATACCGGGCGATCCATCGACAATTATGTATTCAAGCCCTTCTCTCTTCGCAATATCTCTTGCTTCCTGACGGATCAGTGTTACGAGCTTCCCTGAATTCCCCTCGGCCATGCCGAGCCGCGCGTGCACCATCGGTCCGTAATTTGTCGAGGATACATACCACTCGCCGTTCACGGCCGGCTCGAAAGATATCGCCTCAACAGGACAGACCCGGAAGCATACGCCGCATCCCTCACAGAAAATGGGGTCCACAGAGGGCACATTCCCGTTTTCAGAAACAGGGTATGCTATCGCCTCGAAACGGCACTCCTCGACACAGCGATCACAGGCTATACATTCATCTTCGATAATCTTTGCCTTCTTGCCGCCGCTGAAATCTTCCCGACGTTCGATTCTCGGATTGAGAACGAGATGGAGGTCAGCCGCGTCCACATCACAATCTGCCAGAACCTTTTTATCAGCCAGGGCTGCAAAGGAAGCGACAATACTTGTTTTTCCCGTCCCGCCTTTCCCGCTTATGACAACAATTTCCTTCATATCTTTACATTCCCGTTGCTTTCTTACCTGAATACTGTTTTTCCTTGAGCACAGTCTGATAAAGTTCTGTGATTTTTACCCAGCAGGTTTCAAATGTTTTTCGATAGTCCGGCAATTCATGGATGACCATCTCCCCTCTCGAATAAGCTTCGGCGATTCTGCGGTCATCCGTTATCTCCAGAACAATCTCGATTTCTTCTCTCTTGCAATATTCTTTTACGTCATCATTGCCGACATCGGAGCGGTTAATGGCCACAGCAAAGGGTATATTCAGTTCTTTCACCATTCCCACGGCAAGTTCCAGATCATTGAGACCGAAGGGAGTGGGCTCCGTAACCAGAAGAACAAAATCCGCATCCTTGACGGCTGCGATAACAGGACAGGATGTTCCCGGGGGTGAATCGAGGATTAACACCTCCGGTTCACCGGCGGCTTTCTTGACACCGCTGATAACAGCGGGAGACATGAGTTCTCCGATATTCAGCAATCCATGGATGAAACTGATTCCACCTGCTTTCCCTTTCTCGATAAGACCGACTTCTCTGGACACCTCTACAAATGCGTCTTCGGGACAAAAGAGCTTGCACGCACCGCATTCATGACAGAGTTCAGGAAATATCAGTACCTTGCCCTTAATTACGGCAATAGCGCTGTATTCACAGACATCTGCGCAAATGCCGCATCCCGTGCACTTTTCTTCAATGACCTTCGGCATCAATACCGTGGCAGGTACTGTTGATTCAATTTCCGGTTTCAAAAATATATGACAGTTCGGCTCCTCAACATCACAGTCCAAAAGCTCCACTTTCTTTCCCTTCTCGGCGAGCGTCAGGGCAAGATTTGTTGCTATCGTTGTCTTTCCGGTACCACCCTTCCCGCTGGCAATCGCTATCTTCACGTCGGTTCACTCCTTCCTAAACCATCGTAATCGCATCAAGAGGACATTTATCAATGCATAGTTCGTATCCCCTGCATTTATGTTCATCAATTACAGCCACATTATTCAGGGTGATTGCACCCACGGAACAGCATCCAGCACATGCACCACCACATCCATTGCATTTCTCGGCATCAACATGAGCAACTGCAGTGCCTTTACCCTTTTTTAATCTTATCGATCCGGCGCTTGATATCCTGAAGTTGTTTTTCGAGAAGACGCGCTTCCTCTTCGAGAGCGTTTGCTTCATCTTTTGCCGGTACTTGCGGCTGAGGTGCCACACCGGGAAATCCTGCCTGACCGCCACCCATGCCGCGACCACCACCCATTCCCATACCTCGACCACCGCCCATGCCCATGCCGCGACCGCCACCCATTCCCATGCCACGACCACCGCCCAAGTTCTGGCCACCACCCATACCAAAATGGCTTGCCACATTGGGCTGGTTCGAAGCAGTAAAAACGCCGGTCTTGAATTGTTCCACCGCCTGGCGGGCAATTCCGCTCACGCCGACAATAACCTGGATCCCTGCTGCCGAGAAAACCTGAAAGGCATTCGGTCCACAGTTTCCCGTGAGAACATACTGGACACCGTGATCCGACATCAGTTGTGCTGACTGGATACCGGCACCGCCTCCCGCTGCAACATTAGGATTCTGCACGGCCTCAAATTCCATTGTCTCCGTGTCCACAAACAAATAATAGGGAGTCCGTCCGAAACGAGATTCAACCTGCTCATCCAAAGACGGGCCCACTGTCGTTACTGCTATTTTCATTTTTTAAATACCTCTCCTGATAAAAGTCTTAAGCTGCACGAGCTTTCAATGACAAAAAAGCAAACACAAAATAGAAAGCTAACATAAGTATCCCATCTTTAAAACGCAAGCTCGACACATATAAAAGCGCCGGTAATGAGGGTTTGCCTATCCTGTACCAGCGCTTTTTCTTTTGTTATTCCCCTTTACCTTCTTCTTCCAATTCTGCCATACGCCTTTTAATACCTTCCAGGGAATCCTCCAAATACTCCGCCTGACCTTTCAGAGCGTTCAGTTCGTCTTCTTTCGAAAAACCTGCAGCATACGGGTCATTGGGAGCCGGGGGATAGGGCATAGTGTAGGGCATACCTCCTCCGTAGGCCGGATAACCATAGGCAGCCCGCTGCCAGCCTGTCATGCCTGTTGCATAAAACCAGTTACGACGGCCCCAGCCTCCGCCACGACCGCGCCCGAAACCCCGGCCAAAGCCGGCATTCATATATCCCGGTGCGGGATAACCGGCGCAGATACCTGCTCCTCTTCCCGTCATCGGTCCCATCCCTGCGGGTCCCGTTCTGTCTCCACCCGGCATAATACTTACCTCCTTGCACATATAGTTTTTAAGCAGTCGTCTTCAATGATAACTACCTGTAATTTAACGATTACGGCCTCGACCTTGACCTCGGCCCTGGCCGCGACCCTGACCCCGGCCCATTCCACGACCCTGTCCGGTCCGCCCAAGGCCTAAGCCTCGTCCAAGTCTCCGGAAAAACCCTTCATTATTATTAGTATCCTCATTAGTATTTTCCGGAATCTCATCAATCCCCGTTCCACCGGGGCCTAATCCGCGACCGGTTTTGGGTCCCAAGCCCTGCGGTCCGGTTCCATCTCCTCTTGGCATGATATTATTCTCCTATCATCTCTTGTCTCTGTTAAAATCAATTTACCACCAGCGACGGCCAAATCCGCGCCCCCGGCCAAACCAGCCTCGTCCGAAACCTCTGCCAAATCCGGGACCACGGCCGAATCCATAAAAACGGCCGAACCCGTATGGACTTCCAAGGTTACTATAATAGGCTGCCGGTCCGTAAGGAGCAACCGTCGATGGATAGGTCATTTCTGGAGCACCGTAATATGCAGTGCCCCGGAAGCCTCTGCCGAAAGCAGGATTCGCATACCCCGTCAGGGGTATCGCGCAGTAACCTGCCCCCCGTCCCGTCATCGGGCCATATCCCATAGGACCTGTTCCATCTCCCCACGGCATTTACATCACCTCCCTGTCATAAAGGTTAGCACTGTCCTCATCTAACCATGTTAAATTCCCATTACTGGCACTCAAGAAGCATACCAGAACGTCACGATTTACCGAATTATAATAATTAGTTATTTCATATTGTTGCATATAATTCCTTTTACAAGCACCTTCTGGCAGTCGCTTTTATGCGACTATAATTATACAATTAGTAGCAATATTGCAAACATTACACCCAATGACCCTCAATGGTGGCCTCATTGACTTCCTGCAATCTCCCCGCCTTCCACTCGGCAATCGCCTCTTCCGTCGTCTCGACATCTTTACCCACGACAAAGATCTTTATCGAAGCGGCACTCAGTGTCCTGAAGGCATTGGGGCCAACATTCCCTGTCAGTATAACATCGACTCCCAGGTTTGATATGTTTTGCGCTGCCTGAATTCCGGCACCCTGGACGGCGTTTACATTCTGCTCGTTCGAATGGGCCTCCACCGTATCGTTTTCCGTATCAACTACAACGAACCATTTTGCCCTTCCGAAGCTCCGGTCTATCTTTCCGGTAATGTCTTTATCATATGATGTAACGGCAATTTTCATAACCACTCTCTCCTTCGTTTTCCCCATCCACCGCGCCTGCCGCGTCGTCCCATTCCCCGCCTTCCGTACCCCATCCCTGCGGGATAGCATCCGGGAAGGGCAAACCGCTCATCCACGAGCCTGTTTCCCAGATACGCATCGAGCACCTCGTCGACCGTTCCCCGCAAGAAAGGTATCACCACAATTCCGGAGGCCAGAATCATCCGCTCCAGGGGTCCCGATACGGCCCCGCACAAGAGGACGTTCACACCGAGTTCTCTCAGCCTGGCAACCTTTTGGATAATCGAAGTTTCGCCAAAGCCGGCGCTCGATCTCTCTCCGATTCGACTGGAATCATAATCCACGATTATCAGACGATTCGAAAAATCCAGTACCGTCGATACATGATTATCCCAGACAGGTATGGCAATCTTCATAACAGGCTCCTACCCACCTATATCAAGAATTATGCCATCGATACTTTCTCTTAAAATAGTTGTATTTTACTATTTTATTACAAATAGTTATATTTCCACACCGAGGAAGCCTGCACTATACATCTATGCATACTTGCAACTTCAAAACACAATATTGTTGCAATATTGCGACTAATCGGGGTGTTTTTTACATTCCTCGATCACAGAGATCGTTTTTACCACCTGAGCATACGTTGACAAAAAGACGGCATTAGTGCAATACTGGCCTCCGTGTTCGACATGACCCAATGATATTTGCGGGAGGCGATATGAGATATGTTCTCGCGGTAATGTCATGCCTCATCTTGATAGCAACCGTGGGATGCGGCGGACAACGCACAGCGGCGGAAGATGCCGATATTGTTCGTACTTTCGCCAGCGACAAGCGGATCATGTCCACCATTCTGAAAAAATTCCTCGCCGACTATCTTGTCAAGGATCTCAACATAACACCGCGATGTTACAATGGACACGCCTATCTCGTCGGTGAATATGAGACCGAAAAGCAAAAAGAGCGGGCTGTGGAAATAGCGAAAGCTGTAGAGGGAGTAAAATCCCTCGAAACATACCTCCTGCCGAAGAAGGAAGACGACCCCTGCAAACCAGAAGAAAATCTGAGGATTACCTCGGAAGTTAAGGCCAAAATAGCGGGTGACAGGAAAATCTGGTCAAAAAACCTGAGCATAGCAACGGCCCAGTGCAACGTCGTGCTGATGGGTTTCGTAGGAAAAAAAACCGACATTCAGAAGATTATTGAACACGCCAAAGAGGTAGAAGGCGTCCGCAGCGTACAATCATACTTAAAATCATTACAGTAGCATCGCCATTTAGCAGAATGCCGCACATCGGGCATGCAAACATATATCAGACAAATAAGGAGGGAGTTATATGGCTAATCTAATCTTGGATGAAAGAGACCAGCATTTTTACTCTACGAGATGCTGGAAGTGGAAAGACTCTGTGAGCATCCTCTCTATGCGGATTTTTCCAAGGATATCTTCGACATGATTCTTACAGAGGCCCAGAAATTCGCCGTGGAGGAGGTCTTTCCGACGCTCGTCGAAGCCGATCGAGAAGGCTGCAGACTCGAAGACGGACAGGTATACGTTCCCAAGGTCTTTCATCGCGTCTACAAGCTCTTCTGCGAGGGCGGGTGGGGCGCCATGAGTTTTCCGCCTGAAATGGGGGGACAGGGGCTTCCCATAATAATGAGAACGGCAGGACAGGAATGGTTCATACACAACTTTGCCCTGATATCCTATCCGGGCCTTACTGAAGGGGCCGCCCATCTTATCGCCGTATTCGGAACGGACGAGCAGCGGCAGAAATACTTGGAAAAGATGATTACCGGTGAGTGGAGCGGCACCATGGCACTCACCGAGCCCAATGCCGGAACCGATGTGGGAAATCTGAGCACGAAGGCCACGAGGCAGCCCGATGGCACCTTCAGGCTTCAGGGAACCAAGATATTTATCACCAGCGCTGACCAGGACCTGACGGAAAACATCATCCATCCCGTTCTCGCCCGTATCGAGGGTGATCCTGCCGGCACAAAGGGGATCTCCATATTTCTCGTTCCGAAATACATCGTGAATGACGACGGTACGTTAGGAAAGAGAAACGATTACGAGATTGCCAGTATTGAGGAGAAGATGGGTATCCACGGAAGTTCCACCTGTCTCATTAACTTTGGCGACAACAATGAGTGCTACGCCGAACTTCTCGGTGAGGAACGCCAGGGGATGAAGGTCATGTTCCAGATGATGAACGAGGCCAGAATCAGTGTTGGAATGCAGGGACTGGGAAGCGGAGCGATCGCCTACCATCATGCGCTCCAGTACGCCAAGGAACGGCTTCAGGGCTCGTCCATCGAAAACTTCAAGAATCCCGAGGCGCCAAAGGTTCCCATCATCAAGCACCACGATGTGAGACGAATGCTTCTCTGGATGAAATCCAGCGTGGACAGCATGAGGGCGCTCATGTACTTTGC
>JAFGBH010000058.1 GCA_016933215.1 Deltaproteobacteria bacterium
CGAAAGCTGCCGATCTTCATGGACAAGGACCGAGAACGGCAAAGCATGGAAGCATCACTGGACAAATACGGACATCCTTTCGGGCTGCATATTTGCTGTGACCCGGCAGATGTTGTTTCCACCGGAGGCACCTCCGGCACCACGGGCCACCCGACTTATCCGTACACCCAGTCGAAAGAAGATCAGGATTTTGTGACCGATTGTGTTGTATTTATGCATAAACTTGTGGGTCTGGGGAGAGGTGACAGGGCCTTTTTCCTTTACCCACTCGGTGTTTATGCAACGTCAGCAATACTTCCGGGAGTTGAAAAGGCGGGTATACTCCCTCTCCCGATCGATATCAGGCTCGGACCTCAGCCAGCCTTTGAGATGGTCAAATGGACGAAACCCACCTTCTGGTACACCGGTGCGGCGATTGTCGAATTCTATGCTGATCTGCTGAAAAATCACCTCGGCATGGACCCCAAGGATCTCGGATTCAAATGCCTGCTCCTGACAGGAGAAATGGGCTGCGGAATTCCCGAGTTGAAGAAAAAGGTGGAAGATGCCTATGGGTGTCGCTGGTATGACTGGTGGGGACCTTCGCTCCTCAATATCGCGATTTCCTGCAATTCTGATGAATATTATGGCCTTCACAATTTCGCTGAAGACTGGGACCTCACAGCGGAAGATCTGGTCGATCCCGTAACGAAAGAGCCGATTGAGATCAAGGAGGGTGCGGTTGGCGAGATCGTCGGAACGCATCTCAGAAAGAAGGCCTCGCCCTATCTCAGATACGCAACGGGCGACATTGTAGAGGTCTTCACCTCAGAGTGTCCCGGGTGCGGATTTAAGGGATACAGGGTCAAGCCTGTCGGTCGTGCGGACGATATGATCACCGTAAAGGGGGTCAACGTATTTGCCGGGGCGATCCACAAGAAACTGCAGCAGTTTACGCCGAGGGTAACGGGCCACATGCGAGTGATTAAAGACGATCCGTCACCGAGAATAACCAAATTGGTGATAAAACTTGAATATGGCGAGGGGATGGAAGGCAAACTCGAAGAGCTGGGCAAGGAGATAAAAAATGTGATGAAGGCAGAGTTGAGAATAAGCCCGACCTTCGAGTGGGTGCCGCCGGAAACACTGGAACGGCCGATAAGAAAGCCGATACTGTTTGAAAAGAGCCAGGCGTAACGTAATACAAAAGAGGGACATTATTCCTGCATTTCAAGCGGAAGGCCAACCCGCCGAGTTGAATGTATTTGTATGGTTGGCCTTCCCTTTAGCATTTCAAAGAAAAGAGGGATGAAGTATGGCGTTTGAAAAAATATTTGAGGAATATAAGATACGAAAGAAGAAAACACTTGCACAGGGTGGGCCGCAAAAGATCCAGCGGCAGCATGACAAGGGGAGATTGACAGCGAGGGAGCGCATCGACAAACTGCTTGACCCCGGCACCTTTATGGAATTGGGCGCTTTCTGCACCTCGGATATGCCGGGAATGGAGGACAGAACTCCCGCGGATAGCCTGATTTGCGGCTATGGTTATGTGGATGGGCGCAGGGTTGCAGTTATAGTCAATGACTTTACTGTTCTGGCATCGACCAATGCCTTGGTAAATCTAAAAAAAATGCTCCTTTTCAAGACCCAGGTCCGTGAATACGGGATACCTCTGATCTGGCTGGGTGAAGCCGGGGGCGCAAGAATGCCTGACGTACAGGGCGCTGAAAAAATCATGAGTGGCGGAGCCGGTTCCGACATGCACTGGGCCGAATACACCAATTTCCGGGAATGCCCTTTCGTCATGGCAGCGCTGGGAGAGTGCTATGGTGTTGCTGATTTCGAGGCGTGCACGGCGGACTTTGTTGTTCAGGTGAAGGGAACCGCCATTTGTGTTTCGGGTCCCAGGGCTCTTGAAAAGGCCATAGGACAGACCTATACGGCTGAAGAAATGGGCGGCTGGGAAGTTCACGCGAAAGTGACGGGCATGAATGACCAGGTTGCCGAAGATGAAGATGATTGTTTCAAAATCATAAAAAAATACCTCGATTATATGCCGGCCAACAATCAGGAACTGCCGCCCAGACGACCTGTTCCCGACGGCTCGGACGAACGTGTAGAAAAGATTCTTAAAATCTTTCCCGATAACCGAAAGCGCGGGTACGACATGCGCAAGATCATCAGTTGCATTGTTGATGGTGGCGACTATCTCGACCTGAAGCCCGATTTCGGAAAGATGCTCATTACCTGTCTTGCCAGAATCAATGGAGAAGTCGTCGGTATAATCGCGAGCAATCCGATGTTCAACGCGGGTGCGACGGATACGGATGCCCTGAACAAACAGACGAGCTTTCAGTGTCTCTGTGATTCTTTCAATATTCCCATCATATTCCTCGTTGATTCACCCGGTCATCTTACCGGCAAGGATGCTGAGATCAAGAAAGTAGGAGCCAAGGTCGTCAACAATCTACAATGCCTTTTTCAGGTAACCGTTCCGAAAATTGTCATCATTGTAAGGAAGGGATACGGGCAGGCGCTCATAAACATGTGTGCTCTGGGCTCGGGATGTGATTTCATGGTGGCGTGGCCCACGGCTGAAATCGGGTTTATGGATCCTGAAATTGGGGCAGATGTTGTGTTTGGGAATCTGCCTAAAGAAGAAAGAGAAAAACTGATTGAACAGTTACGAGCCGATACAACGGCTTACGCCGCGGCAAAAGGCTATGGCATTCAGGATGTTATACATCCCCTCGACACCCGCGAGTACTTGATCAAGGTGTTAACCGTTATTCGCGACTCAAAAAACAAGGGTATCGGAAAACATCTGCTCGCAAACTGGCCGACGAAGTTTTAACGAGTCCCGCAATTGCACCGCAGGATTTCCACTGTCCCCCCTCATGGAAGGGGGGACCCTCATTTCTCCGGCAGGAACTTCCAACTAATGTATGGGATAATGATTGTCTTATAACTCTGCAGGGAAGCGATGATCAGGAAAATGCCAAACATTGGCTATAGAGTTTCCTATTCGCCTGTTGATCGATAGGACTATATGATTCTTTTGTCACGCCCTATTTATCAAACTTGAACGATTTCTTATTGTAGCCGAATACAATTCTGTTATTTTATCACCAGAATGGGTTTCTTAATCTTTCTGACCACCTTATAGGAGACGGACCCGAGGAGGAGTTCTTCGATATTTCCCGTCCCACGTGAACCGGTTACGATGAGGGAAACATTTTCCTCTTCGGCAACCTTCAATATTTCATTGTAGGGTCCGCCCCTCTCAATCCGCACCTTTACTTTAAACCCCCGTTCCTTCAATTCATTTTCTATGGGACTGATCTCCCGCATAGCCTTTTTTTCCATGTCCCTCTGAATCTCGGGAATATCTTTCGTGGCATAACGACCAAGATCGCTCAACCCCCTTCTGTCAATGACATGAAGGAGAATTACCTCTTTCCCGCCGGCATCTTTCAACTGCTTTACATACTCCAGCGCCTTTTTCGCTTCCTTAGAAAAATCTATCGGATACAGAATCTTCTCGAACATTGTAACCCTCCTCCCGGATTTCGGAATACAAAATTACTCCCATTGAAAACAGAGAGTTATATAATTTCGCATATTTTGCCCTTAGTCAAGAAAAACATTTAGCGATTTAAAGATATTGACAAACGTTTCTTGACGCATATAGTTTCGGAAAAACGGTTTTAACAAAAGGGAACGGCAATAAATACTATAGGCGTAAATTCAACCAGGGGATACATCTGTATAGTCATCGCCGCAATACTATGGGCCTCATCGGCGACTGCCGGAAAAGCACTTTTCCAGACAGGAATCACGCCCATGGAACTCGTTCAGATTCGTGTCACCCTCTCGGCTGCCCTCCTCGGAATCTTCTTCGGTATTTTCAGAAGAACGCTGACACGTATCCGTATCAAGGACATCCTCTACTTTCTCCTCCTTGGAGGAGCTGCAATGGCAATGGTTCAGGTATCCTACTTTTTCGCAATCAGCAAAATACAGGTGTCAGCCGCCATTTTATTGCAATACCTGGGAACCATACTCATTGCCGCTTATTCCATTGCCTTCTGGCATGAACGATTAACGGCTGCAAAAATAGCGGCGCTTTTTCTCGCCATGGGGGGCTGTTTTCTGGTGGTGGGTGGATATGACCTCCATCTCCTGGAGCTGAATCGAGGGGGCATCGTATGGGGGTTGGTCTCTGCCGTTTCCTTCGCCAGCTATACACTCCTCGCAGAACGGGGGCTGCACCGCTACTCACCCTGGACCGTTATCTTTTATGCCTTTCTTTTTGCAGCACTGACACTGAACATCCTCTACAAACCGACAGCCTATCTGAAGACACCATACAGCCTTGCCCAGTGGGGATGGCTTCTCTACATTGCGATTATGGGAACGATCATTCCCTTTGGCCTTTACCTTATGGGAGTCAGTTACATTCGCTCAACACGGGCAAGCATTACCGCCATTTTTGAACCCGTTTCGGCTGCATTGATAGCCTTTTTAGCCCTCGGGGAAATCCTCCATTCATTACAAATCATAGGGGGCATCTCGGCAATCTTCGCCATCGTCCTTCTGCAGTTGCAGCGGGAACATGACGAGATGGCACCGGAGCTTATCCGCATGCATAAAAAAGGGGATCCCGATTGTCGGGATTAAGGAAAATGTTTGTTTCTTATTCGCTCGCTTCCCCCGTCGCATAAAGTGGGGAATGATCTCGCTCACCAGTTCACCGAAAACCTGAAAGGGATGTGAAACGATTCCCGAAACCCTCCACCAATCGTGAAACACGCCCACTTTGTTCTTGACACATATCGATCTGTCTCATATACTTCCTCAGTTTTTTACCATGCTTCTTATAAAAATGAAAAAAGGAGTGAAGCTGATGAAAATCATGAAGCACTTGTTAATCGTAGGTATTATTTTATGTGTATTGATGCCCTTCAATGCAACGGCGGCTGAGAAACCTGTTGTCATCGGACTTCAGGGACCGATTACCGGCCCCTGGGCCTATGAAGGTGAGATGGCCAAGCAGTCATGCGAGATAGCAGCCCAGTTGATAAACGAAAAGGGAGGTATACTGGGGGGCCGCATGGTAGAAGTCAGGGTGGTTGATGACGCGGGCGAACCGAAAACCGGTGCCCTGGCGGCTACGAAGCTGGTAGGCCAGAAAGATGTGGTTGCGTCGGTATCCACCTACGGATCCTCCATATGTGAACCGGCATCCAACATCTATGAGAAATTCAAGAAGGTAAATATCGGCTACGGTGTGACGGCAGTCCGTTTGACCCAGAGGGATTTCAAATATTTCTTCCGCACCTGCGGACGGGATGATTCACAGGGCAAGTTCTTCGCGGATTCCGTGCCTCAGAAGTTTGGCGCAAAGAAAATCGCCATTATGCACGACAATACGGCGTTCGGTAAAGGCCTCGCCGAGGACACCAAGGGGGCCCTCAAACCGATGCTCGATGCCGGCACGGTGGAGCTCATTTACTTCGATGCAATCACCCCGGGCGAAAAGGACTTCCATGTTCCCCTGACACAACTTCGTGAAAAGAAACCTGATGTCTGGTACTTTACCGGCTACTACGCCGAAGCAGCGCTGCTGGTAACCCAGGCGAGGGAAATCGGCGTAACCTGTCCTTTTGTCGGCGGCAACGCGGCTATTAACAATGAATTTGTAAAGATCGCCGGCATTGACCTAGCAAAGGGCTGCTACATGACCAACGAACCGTTACCCGCCGATCTTCCCTATAAAGAGGCCAAGGAATTTCTGAAGGCCTACAAGGATAAATTTGGTGAAATCCCCTCAAGTCCCTGGCCTATTTATGCCGCAGACGCCCTGAATATCATCGCCTATGCAATCGATAAAACAGGTTCCGTTGACTCTGACGTTCTCGCCGAGTACCTGAGAAATGATGTGAACGGAGTTCCCGGTATCACGGGACCGATCGGATTTACCGCTCAGGGAGATAGAGAGGGGGTTCCTTTCTATCTTTATGTTGTGGACGAAAACGGAAATATCGTCATCTCCAAGTAACTGCCGATTCCGTTACAGTTCTCACACTAAAGTAGTAGAGAAGTACAAAACGGCGAAGCGATCTCACTGAGGTTGCTTCGCTTCTTTTATAACAGGGATACGCCCCTCGAAAGCGGGTATTCTCGCCACAGGCGGCGTCTATTAAAGAGAAATAATGCAGGTTGTATTTGAACAGATTATAAATGGCTTGACGATCGGCTCTTTTTACGCACTCATTGCCCTGGGTTACTCCATGGTCTATGGTGTTCTGAAACTCATCAACTTTGCCCACGGAGACTTCTTTACCCTCGGTTCATACCTCGGATATACACTGCTTGTTTTCGGATCCGCATTCATCACAACACATTTCGGCCTCTGGGGAGGCATGGTAGCCGCCATGCTGATGGCAGCCATGTGCCTCGCTTTTATCGGCGTCCTCGTTGAGCGGGCAGCCTATCGCCCCATCTATCCCGCGGGCCGTCTTCCCGCTGTGGTTTCCGCACTGGGCGCATCCATCGTCCTGCAGAATGCCATCATGGTAATCTGGGGTCCCCGCTATCAGGCCTATCCGGCAAAACTGATTCCGAATATTCACCTCAATATATGGGGAATCAATATCACCGTACTTCAGATTGTGATACTCGTCCTTTCATTTGTCCTGATGGGGATACTTTACTACATCATTCAGAAAACCGTCTTCGGAGCCGCTATCAGGGCCACAGCACTCGATAAAGATACCGCCTCATTGATGGGGATCAATTTCAATAAAGTAATATTCTTCATCTTTACCCTCGGGCCTGCCCTCGGTGCCATGACGGGTGTGATGGTGGGGATGTACTACCGACAGATAAGCTTTACGATGGGGTGGAACTATGGCCTTAAGGCCTTCACCGCAACGATACTTGGCGGGATCGGGAATCTCCCGGGCGCCATGTTCGGGGGACTTATCCTCGGCGTCCTTGAGATGCTCGGGGCCGCATATATATCGGCGGCCTGGAAGGATGTCTTCGTCTTTATGATACTTATCCTCGTTTTGATCTTCCGTCCCAATGGTCTTTTCGGCGAGAAAATAGCGGAGAAGGTGTGATTCATGGAGAGGGAAAAAACAGGATTTTTCGGTTCCCAGCAGAGTCTTCTTTTCGCTATTGTCGGCATCTTTATTATCTACCCCTTTTTCGTGAGCAACTATTACATTGACGTGGCCTTCTTTTTCGGCATCTACGCCCTTCTTGGTCTCAGTCTCAACATCGTTCTCGGCGAAGTGGGTCTCTTCGATCTGGGACACGCCGGTTTCTACGCCATCGGGGCCTACACAACAGCCATCCTGAATACGAAACTGGGAATACCAATTCTCGTCCTTCTTCCCGTAAGCGCGATTGCTGCCGGAATCTTCGCCTATATCGTATGTTCCCCGATTATCCACCTGAGGGGAGACTATCTCTGTATCGTTACCATCGGCATGGGAGAAATCGTCCGCCTTGCCCTCATCAACAACCCCTTCGATTTGACGGGGGGTCCGAATGGGGTCTACGGCATTGATTTTCCCTCCTTCGGCGGGCCCTTCGTCATCGATTCCTCGATAGAGTACTATTTTCTCATATGGATCATCGTGGTGCTCAGCATCATCGGCCTCATAAGGCTCCAGAACTCACGCATCGGACGGGCATGGAACTGTATACGGGAAGACGAGGTTGCCGCGGGATCAAGCGGTATCGATGTAAAATCATACAAACTCCTCGCCTTTGTTATCGGTGCGGCGCTGGCCGGAGTGGCCGGTAATATCTACGCGAGCAAACTGATGGCCGTATCACCGGAGAGTTTCAGCTTCTGGGAATCGTGCATGCTCTTCTGCATCGTCCTCATCGGGGGAATGGGTTCCATCCCCGGGATATTGATCGGTGCCGCCTTTATAAGCCTCTTTCCTGAAATATTCAGGCCCTTTGCCATGTATAGAATGCTCGTATTCGGTCTTGTGATGATCCTGATGATGATGTTCAGACCGGGCGGCGTATGGCCGAGAAAAAGAGGGGGACCTGAATTCGTATCGCTCCTTTCAAGGATGAGGAAAAAAGATGTCTAAAGGTGACCTCCATACCACACCAGAGAGGGTGCTCGAAACGCGAGGTCTGACAAAGATCTTCGGCGGCCTGATCGCTGTCAATAATTTCGACGCCACGGTCAAGAAGGGGGAAATCTTCAGTCTCATCGGGCCGAACGGTGCAGGGAAAACAACGGTTTTTAATGTCGTCACGGGAATTTATAAACCGGAAGCAGGACAGGTAATCTTCGGAGAAAAGGACATCACGGGAAGGAAACCGCATCAGATTGTCTCCTTCGGTATTGCCCGTACCTTTCAGAATATACGACTCTTTCAAAATATGACCTGCCTGGAAAACATAATGGCAGGACAGCACTGTCGTGCAAAAGCAGGGGTATGGTCCTCGATTTTCTCCTTTTCAGCCCAGAAGAAAGAGGAACGCCGGATACGGGAGATTTCCGAATCGAGGATCGAACAGGTGGGGCTTGAGCGTTTCCGTGATGAGCTGGCAAAGAACATTCCCTATGGAAGCCAGCGCATGCTTGAAATTGCGCGGGCACTAGCGACGGAACCGATGCTTCTCGTCCTCGATGAGCCAAGCAGCGGTCTGAACGCCGGTGAAACGGAAGTCCTTATGGGATTCCTGAAGGAATTGATAGAAAAGGAACATCTGACCATCCTTCTCATAGAACATGATATGAATGTGGTCATGGGAATTTCCGACAAGGTCGCCGTCATGGATGAGGGGAAAAAGATTGCCGAGGGAAACCCTGAAGAGATCTATAATAATCCCCGCGTCATCGAGGCCTACCTCGGGACCGAAGAGGAAGCGTGAAATGGCACCACTCCTTATAATAGATGACCTTCAGATTCATTATGGTGCGATCGAAGCGCTGAAGGGCATCTCCCTCTACCTCGATGAGGGAGAAATAGTAGCCGTTTTAGGGGCAAACGGGGCCGGAAAAACAACGCTCATTAACGCGATCTCCGGGCTTCTCCCCATCAGCAGCGGAAATGTAACACTCGAGGGCAATCGTCTCAACGGAATCCCCCCTTACGAAATCGTCCAGAAGGGCATTTCGCAGTCCCCCGAAGGACGCAAGGTATTTTCCACCCTCACCGTTGATGAAAATCTCAATCTGGGCGCCTATACGCAGAGAAAGAAGAAACAGGAGGTCGGGGATGCCAAGGAGCGTGTTTTCTCCCTCTTCCCGATTCTGAGGGAACGGCGCCGCCAGTTATCAGGCACACTATCGGGGGGAGAACAGCAGATGCTTGCCATCGGACGGGCCCTTATGAGTTCACCCCGTCTCCTTCTCCTTGACGAACCTTCACTGGGACTTGCACCGATACTGGTCAATCACATATTCGGCATTATCCGTGAAATTAACTCGCAGGGTACTTCCATTCTGCTCGTCGAACAAAATGCCCATAAGGCACTCTCCCTCGCCCACAAGGGGTACGTTCTTGAAAACGGTGTCATATCAACGAGCGGATCATCCTCGGAGTTGAAGTCCAACAGAAAAATCCAGGAGGCATATCTGGGGGGGTCTGCTCTGAAGCGAAAAGGAAATCAAACAACCTGACGCTCCACAATCCGAAATTTTCTCTCATTAAAACTATGCAAAAAATGAAGAAAATACTGATCTTTTCTTTTATTATCATCCTTTTGATCCCGGCTAAGCAGGGCCGTGGGGAAAAGGCCGAGATGATTCTCGGTGATGATGTGGTGGTCCTTTTTGAACAACCACTCAGGACTGTCGCCGACGAGGTCATCAGAATCTACCCCGCAATAAAATCGGAGATTGAAGAACAGTTTCGCTGGAAACTCGATTATAAGCCGACGGTCTTTCTCGTAAAAGAGAGGGAGAAATTTCAGAAGATGGTCGGTCACAGTCTCTTCGTCGCCTTTGCCAACCCCGAGAGAAAACTGATCGTTATCGACTATTCAAGGATGAACGTCCAGCCCTTCACCCTGGCGACAACCCTCAAACACGAACTCTGTCATCTTCTGTTTCACCATCACATCAGGGATAACAATCTACCCCGCTGGTTTGATGAGGGGGTGGCGCAATGGGCAAGTGACGGGATTGGGGAAATCATAATGGCAAACGGAAAGAGGCTCCTGAACAGGGCAAGCATATCGGGAAGGTATATCCCCCTCGGCAGATTGAAGCATCATTTTCCCCGCGATGATATCGCACTGAAACTCGCCTATGAGGAGAGCAAGAGCTTCGTGGAATATATTACAGGGACTTACGGAAATGACAGTCTGCTCGACATCATGAACAAATTAAAGGAAGGGAAACCAATAGATGACGCAGTCTTGTGGAGTCTCTCGATTTCCCTGGAGGAACTTGAAGATAACTGGCACGAACACCTGAGAAAGCAGGTCCCCTGGCTTACCTATCTGAGCATGAACCTCTACCAGATACTCTTCTTTCTTGGAGCGGTCATAACGATAATCGGGTTCATACGGTACCTTATAAAGAAAAGAAGGCAGGAAGATTGGGAAGATTTCGAATAATCCCCTTCCCCGCCCTGCCTTTTCATCGGGAAAGCACTTTGCTTTTCGTTCGGCTGATTACCGTATATTCCTGAGCCTTTCGATCCTCTTCTCGATCGGAGGATGGGTGCTGAAAAGACCCGCCAGTGATTTTCTGCTCAGAGGATTCACGATAAACATATGCGCCGTCGAGGGATTTGCCTTCATCGGAATCGCCTCGGATGCCCGGGACATCTTCTCCAGGGCACTGGCAAGTCCGTAAGGCTTCCCTGAAATACGGGCGCCCCCCTCATCGGCAAGGTACTCTCTCGAACGGGAGATGGCCATCTGAATAAGCATTGCGGCAATGGGAGCGAGTATGGCCATGAGTATGAGGCCGAAGATGCCGCCCCCCTCATCGTCGTCATTCCCTCCAACGCCAAAAATAGCCGCCCATTTCGCCATACTGGCAAGCATCATAATGGCACCGGCTATCGTTGCCGCTATGGAACCGATAAGCATATCCTTGTTCTTGATATGGGTAAGCTCATGGGAGATGACCCCCTCCAACTCGTCCCTGTCAAGGAGCTTCAGAATACCCTCGGTAACTGCCACGACGGCGTGTTCTTCATCCCTCCCGGTGGCGAAGGCATTGGGCGTGTCTCCGGGAACTATGCACACCTTCGGCATAGGAAGACCAGCCCTGAGGGCAAGGTTTTTCACTATCGAATAAAGCTCAGGGGCTTCAGCCTCCGTTATCTCACGGGCCCGGTACATCTTTAAGACGATTTTATGGGAAAACCAGTAACTTCCGAAATTCATCACCATGGCAAAGGCAAAGGCTATAACGATGCCCTGTTTTCCGCCGAAATACCCGCCCAGTAACATTAAGAGACCCGTCAGGGCACCCAAAAGCAATCCCGTTCTCAACGTATTCATTACAACTACTCCTCTATTATTGATAAATGCAGAAACCCTTTGGTAAGGTTTTCCGCATTAGTTTTTCTTTGTAAAGACAACTTCGCCATTTTTATCGACATCGGCATGTATCTCGTCACCCTCGACAAACTCGCCTTCGAGAATCTTCGTCGCCAAGTTGTTTTCAATAAGATTCTGGAGGGACCGTTTCAGCGGCCGCGCGCCGTAAGTCGGATTGTACCCGTCCCCGGCTATATATTTCTTTGCCGCATCGGTAAGGTCAAGGGTGATTTTTCTCCCCTCGAGTCTCTTCTGTATCTGGCCTATCTGAATCTCGATGATCCCTTCAATGTCTTCCATCGTCAGCGACCGGAAGGTAATGATATCGTCGATCCTGTTTAAAAACTCCGGCTTGAAGGTCGCCCGCAATGTTTCCATGATCCTCGCACTTCTCTCCGCTTCATTCAGGGAAAGGTCCTGCATCCAGTGCCCCCCGATATTGGAGGTCATGATATTGATCGTATTCTTGAAATCGACGGTTCTTCCATGGCCATCGGTTAATCTCCCGTCATCGAGAATCTGGAGGAGAATATTGAACACGTCCTGGTGTGCCTTTTCTATCTCATCAAAGAGGAGAACCGAATAGGGCCGTCTTCGCACCGCTTCGGTGAGGTATCCCCCCTCATCATATCCCACATACCCGGGAGGCGCCCCAATGAGCCGAGCCACGGAATGCTTCTCCATAAACTCGGACATATCGATCCTGATCATGGCCTGTTCATCGTCAAACATGAATTCGGCCAGTGCCTTGCTGAGCTCCGTCTTTCCCACACCGGTCGGTCCCATAAATATAAATGATCCAATGGGCCGATTCGGGTCCTGAAGACCCGAGCGGGCCCTTCGGAGCGCATTAGAGATAATGTGGATCGCTTCATCTTGGCCGATAACTCTTTTGGCCAGTCTCTCCTCCATGTGGATCAGCTTTTCCACGTCGCTTTCCATCATCCGGGTCACGGGGATACCGGTCCAGTTGGCAACGACCTCGGCCACATCCTCGGCATCGACCTCTTCTTTTAAGGTTTTTTTATCCTTCTGAAGCTCCTCGAGTGCGGCCGTTTTCTCTTCCAGTTCGCCGTTTAACTTTACCAGCGTCCCGTAGCGGATCTCCGCCGCCTTCGCCAGATCACCTTCACGCTGGGCGTTCTGCTCCGCTGTTTTAAATTCCTCTATCCTCTCTTTGATTGTCTGTATGCCCTTGATTGCCTCCTTTTCGCCGGACCAGTGCATCTTCATCCTGTCACTGGAATCTTTGAGATCTTCCAGCTCTTTTTCTATCTTCGCCCGTCTCTCCTTGGAGGTCTTGTCGGTCTCCTTTTTCAGCGATTCCTGTTCTATCTCGAGCTGCATGATTTTTCTTTCCACCGCGTCTATCTCGGCGGGCATACTGTCAAGCTCTATCCTGAGCCGCGATGCCGATTCATCAATGAGATCAACGGCCTTGTCGGGAAGAAACCGGTCGCTGATATATCGATTGGAAAGGGTTGCTGCTGCGATAATTGCAGAATCCTTTATTCTCACACCATGGTGCACCTCATATCGCTCCTTGAGGCCTCGCAGGATGGCGATCGTATCCTCTACATTCGGCTCATGCACGATTATGGGCTGAAATCTCCTCTCCAGGGCTGCATCCTTCTCAATATATTTTCTATATTCATTGAGCGTCGTCGCACCCACGCATCTCAGCTCTCCGCGGGCCAGCGCCGGTTTGAGCATATTCGACGCATCGACGGAACCCTCGGCGGCTCCTGCACCGACCATTGTATGAAGCTCATCGATAAAGAGGATAATCTCTCCGCTGGCGGCGGTAACCTCTTTCAGAACCGCCTTTAAACGATCTTCAAATTCGCCCCTGTACTTTGCACCCGCTACGAGGGAACCGATATCGAGGCCGACAACACGTTTATCCTTCAGATTGTCGGGTACATCGCCGTTCACGATACGCTGGGCAAGACCCTCGACTATGGCCGTTTTTCCCACACCTGGTTCGCCGATGAGGACAGGATTGTTCTTGGTCCTCCTGGAGAGCACCTGCATTATCCTTCGTATCTCATTATCCCGCCCGATCACGGGGTCGAACTGACCCTTGAGGGCCATTTCGTTGAAGTCTCTGGCAAAACGCTTCAGCGCCTGATACTTGTCTTCCGGATTGGGGTCGGTAATCCTCTGATTTCCCCTGATCTCCGCCAGGACCCTCAGGATATTGTCCTTTGTGACACCCTGGCTCTGCAGTATCTGTTTTGTACTTCCCGCTTTCTCGCCCAATATCCCGAGGAGCACATGCTCGACACTGACATACTCATCCGTCAGCCGTGATGCCTCGGCAAAGGCAGTGTCCATGACACCTTTCAGTCTTGAAGTCACGTATCGCTGGGCCGACCCCCCACCCGAGACCGAAGGAAGTCCCTGTAACGCCTTTTCTATCTCTTTTTCAATTATTCCCGGCTGCACGCCGAGTTTCTTCAGTATTTCGGGAACAACCCCCTCGGACTGCCTCAGAAGGGCCAGCAGTAGATGCTCCACATCGATGCCCTGATGACCGTAATTGCCTGCCAGGGTCTCGGCCTCGCCAAAGGCCTCCTGAAGTTTTAAGGTAAATTTATCGAATCTCATTTTCTATCCCTACTCTTTACGCCTTTTCAATATCGACGAACATTTTTCCTTTCTTGTATATTCTTACCGTCCCCGTTGACTCCGAAATAACGATGGCAATAGCATCAGTGACACTGGTAATTCCAGCGGCGGCTATATGCCTGCTCCCCAGTCCCTTAGGAAAATCTTTACTTTCTATGGCCGCACTGAGATGCCGTCCCGCCGTGACAAGGACACCGTCTTCCTTTATGACAAAGGCACCATCGAGGGCGGAAAATTCCTTAATCGTCTCTCTGAGATTCTGGTCGAGGATATTTCGCTCCTCCTCTTCATATCCCATAAAGGGATTGAAGATCATCTGCCTCGAGAGCTCCAGCACCTTCTCATGATCTCCCAGGGTCATTATGGTACCGACCGGTCTCCCTTCCCTTCCCTGGGCGGCAAGTTCAAGAGCGATATTCAGGGCTGTATCGAATACCTCGGCACGAACACCTTCAAAAATAGTCGATATATTTTCAGATGTCAGAATCTCAAATTCCTTTCCCACATCAATGAGAAAGATACTGTCCACATAGCCGAATTTCGGAATGCCTGTAAGACAGACAAGTTTGTCCCCCTTTTCAAAGAGTCCCGTTGCAATCCCCTTGGTGATAGCTATCTTGACCTGACTCAAGCGGGTAAGGCCAACATCGGGGATACGGATAACATGGCCGATATGTTTGATATTTTTCGGCACCTCATCGGATTTGGATATCAAAATGGTCTGAGGACATAGCTCGTCACCTTTCTTCACCGATATGTCCTTGGCAACTTCACTGTAGAGCAATATGGCTTTTGCCCTTATCTCTCTGGCGAATGAACAGGCAAATTCCATAATCAAATCGTTAACGGAACCCATCGACAACCTCCCTCAAAGGTTCTATTTTTCCTGCTGTAATTTCCTGCATACATTGCTAAGGTAATCACAGTACCTGTCGATGTCAAGACAAGAATAGGCAGCAATAACACCAAAATACCTTGACTATACAAACAATAAGTTTATATACTGAACCCCGAGAGTAAGGAAGGAACCATGAGAGAAAAAACTATGTATTTACCTGCAATTACCGATACGCTCGACCTTTATATTGCCGAGATCAATCGTTTTAATATACTCACAGCAGAGGAAGAGTTCAGACTGGCAGTCCGCTTCACAAAAAACGCCGATATGGAGGCTGCAGAAAAACTCGTAACCTCGAATCTCAGGTTTGTCGTAAAGATTGCCCATGAGTATAAGAATTATCGAGTTAAGTTGATCGACCTCATCCAGGAAGGAAACATCGGTCTCATGCATGCTGTCAAGAAGTTCGATCCCTATAAGGGATACAGACTCATCTCATACGCGGTATGGTGGATCAGGGCATATATGCAGAATTACATAATAAAATCCTGGAGCCTCGTAAAGATAGGCACCACACAGACACAGAGAAAACTCTTCTTCAAACTGGGTCAGGCGAAAAAGAAACTTGAAGGGCTCTCAAAAACCAATCCGGAATTCCGCGAGATTGCAGAACTCCTCAATGTCAGGGAGGATCAAATTGAAGAAATGGACCTCCGCCTGAAAAACCGTGATGTCTCCCTCGACGCCTCGATGAATGATGAAGGTGATTCAACCTATATCGAGCATCTCGTCTACGACGGCGAAGACCAGGAAGAAATCCTGATGAAAAAGGAAGAGACGGCGCTGGTAAAGAAGAATATCGCGGGTGCACTGGAAATACTGAACGAAAGGGAGAAGCATATCATTCAGCATCGCATAATGGCCGATAAGCCTGAAACTCTTCAGGAAATCGGAGATAAGTTTAATATAACGAGAGAGCGGGCACGACAGATAGAAAAAGAGGCCTTAAAAAAACTGAGGACAGAGATACCCTATTTTGGAAGCGAGCCCGAACTCCTGACCCATCAATAATCTTCCTTTTCCCAGGCAAGGTTTTCAAATCGTGTGTATTCTTTCAAAAAAGAAAGCTTAACGAGACCGGTGGGACCGTTCCTTTGTTTTCCTACGATGACTTCCGCCAGACCCTTTTCGGGATTGTCTTCCGATTTATTATACACCTCATCCCGATAGATAAACATGATGACATCGGCGTCCTGCTCGATTGCCCCCGATTCTCTGAGATCTGCAAGTTGCGGTCTTCTGTCCGATCGTGTTTCAACCTGGCGGTTCAGCTGTGAAAGGGCTACCACAGGAACCTCCAGCTCTTTTGCCAGCGATTTAAGGGACCGGCTTATCTCGGATATCTCCTGCTCACGGGAAGGGCCTCTTCCCCTCATGAGTTGAAGATAATCGAGTATCACGAGACCAAGCCCCTTTTCCGCCTTCAGCCTTCTCGCCTTGGCCTTCATCTCGAGGACTGAAATGGCCGGTGTATCATCGATATATATCGGCGCTTCGGACAATCGGCCCGCGGCCGTGGTGAGTTTCGGCCAATCCACCTCCCCCACAAATCCTTTTCTCAATCTCTGTGAATCCACTCGTGCTTCCGACGCAAGGAGACGGAAGGCAAGCTGCTCCTTGGACATCTCCAGCGAAAAAATAGCCACGGGCGTCTCATTTTCTATTGACGCGTACTGGGCAATATTAATTGCGAGGGCCGTCTTTCCCATACTGGGCCTTCCCGCAATAATGATGAGATCGGAGTTTTGAAAGCCCGAGGTAATCTCGTCCACTTTTTTGTATCCCGTCGAAACACCTGTAATGAGAGCCTTCCTTTCGTAAAGGCTTTCTATAGTCTTGAAGCTGTCCTTTATTATTTCCTTGATGGGATAGAAGGTGGGCTTTACCTTATTTTCAGATATCTCGAAGATGGTGTGTTCCGACTCGTCAAGGACAGTGTCGATATCGGAGCTGGAATCGTAACTCTTGTTTAATATTTCAGTGGCGGCACCGATAAGTTTCCGTAATATTGCCTTTTCTTTAACGATCTTCGAATAGTAACTTATGTTGGCAGCAGAGGGCACAGTGTCAACGAGGGAGGCGAGATATGACTCTCCCCCGATTCCTCCCAGCTGTTTTTTATCACGCAGTATGCTGCTCAGCGTTATGAGATCACTCGGCTCACTCTTCTCCGAGAGTTCAATGATGGCGGTGAATATCTTCCGGTGAGCCTCACTGTAAAAATCATCTGTTACAAGTATCTCCAGGACGCTGTTGAGCGCCATATTGTCCAGGAGGATTCCACCGAGGACAGACTGTTCCGCCTCCAAATTCTGCGGAGGAACTTTATGCAAGGAGTAATCTACATCTTTCATCGATACGATCCCTACTCTTCGGCAACCACAACGATTTTAATCTCTGACGTGACGCCATGATACAGCTTTACCGTAACGGGAAACTCTCCGAGGCTCTTTATCGGCTCATCAATACTGATGCTCTTTCTGTCTACCTTTATACCCTGTTCCTCCAGGGCCTTTTCTATATCCTTCGATGTGACGGAACCGAAAAGTTTGTCCTGCTCCCCCACTTTTCTCGTTATGATGCAGGTGACGTTTGCCATCTCGTCCCGCAGAGATTCGGCCTTCTTCTGCTCCTTTTCCACTTTCCGTTCGACGACGCCCTTTTCAAGCTCCAGGGCCTTGATGTTTTTTTCGCTCGCCTCTACCGCCAATCCTTTAGGAATAAGGTAATTTCTCGCATAACCAACCGAAACATTTAAAATGTCGCCCATTTTCCCCAGAGCATCAACATTATCCTTTAAAATGACTTTCATTTACAACCTCCTCCTGCTACTCATCTTTGACAATCCCGCAAAAAGTGAAGCTCCCCGCCCACAGGGCGTGGCTTCCCGGCAATGAAGCCGAAGGTGAATAATATATTCCTTTTTAATTGCGCCCTTGACCCCGCCTAAACGGAGAGGCTTGCGGGTGCGCCCCCGGTCAAGATTTATGACAGTGCACTATTTTTCAGGCCCCTCTTAAGACATGAGGTACACAGACCTGAAAGGCATCGACACGATATGACGTGTGCCCCACACGTCCGAAGACGTATAAAAAACGCTATGGTTTTGTATCCGGTTCAGCCTTTTCGAGTTTCCTGAAATCGGCCCAGACATCAACAAGCCCAAGACCGATGACGAGAAAAAGGAGAATCTGCTGTGCAAAGATCAGGAAATATCCGAAACCCCTGACAAACCATGGCATATTTTTTCTCTTAAAATAGAAGCTTACTATTGACAGCCCCTGAAGCATATAGATGAATAAGAGAACAATGAGTATATTAAGACCGATAATCTTCACAGCCTTCACGGGGATAACGATACATACCCCTGCAATTATGAAGACCCAGATCATCCTGTCGAAAATCTTCCAGCGCGACAGATCACCGAACTGAGGATACCACATTCCCTTTTTTTCAAACAGCAGTTTTCCTTCCAGGATATTAACCCACACGCAGAAGGAGGAACCGACAAGAATAAGTGATGGAAATAAACTGGTCAGTGCGTTTGCTATATAACCGGCGTTCTCACTAATGATAGCTATATGTTCCTGAGGAACACCGACCCGCGCATAGGAATCTATGTTTTCCCGAACAATCTCGAATATGTAAAGCTCGATCAGGCTCCAGGGACTCTTTCCCAGGATCATACTGTAAAAGAGAAGAAAGGACAATCCCAGGGCCAGGAATGCACCAACTCCATAGAGAACCGTCTTTTCTATTGAATAACCCCTTCGCAACACCTCTGAAAGCAGAGGTCCTACAGCACCCAGGAGAAAAAAATAGTGGAGGGTCAGTGGCGAATCGACAATCCTCAAGGTTATCATCGCGGCGAGGAGGGATAAAAAGAAAATGAATATCCCCTGAACTCTGCCCAGCTTTGAGTAATAGTATAAAAGTGGCAGGGGTAACACGAGAGCGCCGAAGCTGCTAAGGATCGAGAATGCGGCCACCACAATGAAAACAAGAGAGGTTATGGCAGCGGCAAAGAAATACTCTCTATTAAGGATACCTCTCCCTGCTTCTCTCAAAGCCTATTCATTCCTCAAGTATTTGAAATTTAACTCTCAGTAACTACGTAGGGCAAAAGAGCCAGCGTTCGTGATCGTTTTATTGCAACCGTCAGTTCCCTTTGATGTTTTGCACAGGTTCCCGTTATTCTTCTCGGAATGATCTTTCCCCTCTCAGTGAGAAAACTTCGCAACATGGAAGGGTTTTTGTAATCTATCTTTAAATTTGAATCCACGCAGAACCTGCAGACTTTTCTTCTATGAAAAAATTTCTTTCTCGGAGTATGCGTTCTTTGTCGTTGGAATGCCATTTTTTATTCCTCCCCCTCTTTCTTTTCTACTTCCACTTCCGCTTCAGCAGGTTCGGCCTCGGGCGCTACCTTCCCTTCCTCTTCCTTTTCCTCTACCTGCTCAGCCTCTCCATCAACACTTTCATCCGGTTTTTCTTCCGGCGGGGGGACATCGGTTGAGACCTCTTCAACAACCTTTTCTTCCGGGGGAGGAGCAACGGCTGCGGCTGCAGCGGCTTCTCTTTTTCTGGTCTCTGCTTCTTCTTTTCTCCTGGCTTCCGCTTCTTCTCTTCTTCTGGCCTCTTCCTCTGCCTTCTTCTTGGATTCGGCCAACTCTTTTTCAATCTCTTCCTGACTTATGCTGTCGGCGATCTTTACCGTCTGGAATCTTACAATCTTATCATCGATCTTAAAGTTTCTCTCAATCTCAGAGATGATCTTGCTCTCCCCGCCAAAATCAAAGAGAACATAAAAGCCCTCTTTTCTCTTCTCGATCGGGTAGGCAAGTTTTCGTTTACCCCACTTTTCAATCTTAATCATACTTCCTTCAAGGGATGTAACGATCGACTTGTACCTCTCGATCAACGCTTCCGTCTCTTCGGCCGGCATGTCCGCCAGTGTAATAAATATTGTCTCGTACCTTCTCAAAACACTACCTCCTCGTGGCTCTATAGCCCGAACACCAAGTGCGGGCAAGGAGTCCTCATTCAAATTTTAGAAAATTGCGCTTCCACTTATACTATATGTCTTCAGAAATCAAGCCCTTTTTCAAATGCCGGGAAAACATACTACACTTATTTACCGGCTGTCAACGCACATTATTTAAGCAACCGTATTGCCGTCACAAATAGATATCACTGAAAGCAACGGGCACCGCCATGAATTGAACAGCGAACGCATTCCCTGCTGCTTGAGGCGGTGTTAGCGAGCGAATAAAAAACAAACATTTTCCTCAATCCCGACAATCGGGATAAGTGATTTAACGAATTTATTTTCTGCCGGAAAACACAGAAAATAAATTCTAACGTACTAAACAATCGAAGATCTCCCCGCAACGTGTCGGAGCAAAAGCGGAGATCCCGCTTATACGGGATTGCGGGGAGCTTCAATATTACATTTATCGCTTGAAAAGTATGCCGAAATAGTATAAGGTCGCTCAGATTTCGAACCTTAGTGAAGGTCGCTTTTACATAGATATAACCTTCCTTGATTTACGATACAATCTCGGAAGGTTATTCAGAGTATGAATCGGGCATCATCAGCTTTTTAAATCCGGAGAATAGAAACAGTTTTTTAAGTTTCATGAGGAATGTAAGGCTCTATCTCTGTTCTTTTTCGGATTTTTGTCCCGATATTTAGAGATTATTTTGACGTTTAAGGAGCACGAAATGGATCAAAGGTTTTCTATAACAATCGATGGAAAAGAGGTAGCGGCATCGCCGGGACAGACTATCCTGGAAGTGGCGAGAGAAAACGATATATATATCCCGACGCTATGCCACTATGAAGGAACCACGAATGTCGGTGCCTGCAGGGTCTGCGCCGTGGAGGTCGAAAATGCCCGATCTCTCGTCGCCTCGTGTTGCATGCCTGTCAGTGCGGGAATGATAATCACCACAAATTCGCAGAGGGTTATAAACGCACGGAAACTGGTCGTGGAACTCATATGGGCCTCAGGTGACCACAATTGTCTTACCTGCGAAAAAAATGGCGACTGCGAGCTTCAGGATTTGATTTACAAGCTCGGTATCGAAAAACCCCGCTTTGAGATTGATCCTCCCGGATACGCAATCGAAGACACGAATTCAATGATACAGAGAGATCTCAACAAATGCATCCTCTGCGGCCGATGTGTCCGGGTTTGCAACGAGATCCAGGTCCATGAGGTTCTCGATTTCTCGATGCGCGGGTCCCATGCGAAGGTCGGTCCGGCCTTCGATGCGGATTATATAGATTCCGCATGTGTATTCTGCGGTTCATGTGTTGACGCATGCCCCGTCGGTGCCCTTACATTCAAACAGGCCCGATTCGAGGGACGTCCCTGGGAGATCGAAAAGGTTCGTACCACCTGCCCGTACTGCGGTGTCGGATGCCAGATGGACCTCAACATCCACGAAGGAAAAGTTGTCAAGGTAACCACCGACCGTGAATACGGTCAGCCGAATTTCGGGAGTCTCTGTTCCAAGGGAAGATTCGGAATGAATTTTATCGACAATCCCGACCGCCTGACCACACCGCTTATCCGCAAGGATGGTGAGCTTCAGGAGGCAAGCTGGGATGAGGCCTATGGGTATATCGCAGACAAATTTGCCGCTATAAAAGAGAAGAACGGTGCGGACAGCATCGCTGGACTCTCCTCGGCACGCGTCACCAACGAGGAAAATTATCTCTTTCAGAAATTCATGAGAGCAGTGATCGGAACGAATAATGTCGATCACTGTGCCCGTCTCTGACACTCCGTCACGGTAGCCGGTCTGGCTGCCACATTCGGATCAGGAGCAATGACGAATTCCATAGGAGAGATAGAATTTACCGATGCCATTCTTGCCATCGGAACGAATACGACAGAAAATCACCCGGTAATCGGGTCCTCCGTAAAAAGGGCTGTGCGTCGGCATGGGGCCAAATTGATTGTGATCGATCCCAGAAGAATCGGTCTCGTGGACTACGCCGACATATGGCTGCGCCCCAAACCGGGCACGAATGTTGCCGTCCTTAACGGCCTCATGAACGTAATCATTGATGAAGGCCTCTACGCAAAAGAATATGTGGAAACGCGTACCGAAGGGTTTGAGGCAATGAAAGAGGCCGTTGCACAATATACGCCCGACCATGTCGAAGGAATTACGGGCATACCGGCCGATGATCTGAGAACCGCCGCACGAATATATGCAGAGGCGAAAAGCGCGTCCATCCTCTATGCCATGGGTATTACACAGCATTCCCATGGAACCGACAATGTAAAGTCCTGCGCAAATCTTTCAATGCTCTGCGGTAACGTCGGCATCGAAGGCGGCGGAGTCAATCCCCTGAGGGGACAGAATAATGTTCAGGGCGCCTGTGATATGGGTGCGCTTCCCAATGTGTTTCCGGCATATCAGCAGGTCGCAAACGACGATGCCAGAGCCAAATTCGAAGAGGCATGGGGCGTTTCACTGCCTGCAAAACCGGGACTTACCATCATGGAAATCATGAATGCGGCTCATGACGGAACGCTCAAGGGCCTCTACATAATGGGCGAAAACCCGATGGTCAGTGACCCTGATCTTACTCACGTCAAAGCATCCCTTAAAAATCTTGATATCCTCGTTGTGCAGGACATCTTCCTTAATGAAACTGGGCAGCTCGCCGATGTGGTGCTGCCGTCAGCATGCTTCGCCGAAAAGGATGGTACCTTCAGCAACACGGAGAGAAGGGTTCAGCGTATCAGGAAGGCCGTCGAGGCCCCCGGTGAGGCCAAGGCCGACTGGCAGATAATAGCCGAACTGGCGACAAAACTCGACTATTCGATGAGTTATTCCTCTGCCGAGGAAATCATGGGAGAGATTAACGGGGTAGCCCCCAGCTACGCCGGCATTACCTATGAGCGAATAGAAGAGGAAGGACTTCAGTGGCCATGCCCGAGCACGGATCATCCCGGCACCAAATACCTGCATAAGGATACGTTCAGCAGGGGGCTGGGACTGTTCTCAGCAATTGACTACAGGCCTTCCGATGAACTTCCCGACGAAGAGTATCCCTTTATACTGACTACGGGCCGCGTCCTCTATCACTTCCATACGGCAACCATGACGCGAAGGAGCGAGGGTCTCAATGAACGATATCCCGAGAGTTTGGCAGAGGTTAACTCAAAGGATGCAGAGAAGCTGGGAATCAAAGAAGGTGATGTTATAACGGTTTCATCGCGCCGCGGCAGCCTCCAGGTAAAGGCCAGCGTGGTTGATACGCCGCCCGAAGGAACTATATTTATGAATTTCCACTTCAGTGAAGCAGCGGTAAATCTTCTTACCAATCCGGCACTCGATCCCATCGGAAAGATTCCGGAATACAAGGTCTGTGCGGTAAAGGTGGAAGCGGCCTGAGCCTGACAAAAAAAAGACTGAACAAAGGGGCTCTTCGGCCCCTTTGTTCAAATTTATATTATAGATAGAGGAGGTATTTGTATGGCTTTCAACCCCCCTGCAAAAGTGGTCGCTCTTGTGGGCAACGCAGGAGTCGCAAAAGCAAAACTGTCGGTTTTTAATCTTCTCATTCGAGGCTTCATGGCGGGTGCCTATATCGCCATTGGAGGAGCGCTCTGCACGGTATGCATTACGGGCGTGGCAACTCCGGGCATCTCCAAGCTCGTCGGCGGTAGCGTATTCCCCGTCGGCTTGATCGCGATCGTTCTCACCGGCATGGAACTCTTCACCGGTGACTGTATGATCGTTCCCATGGCGGCAATGATGAAGAAGATCTCCTGGGGCGAAGTCCTGAGAAACTGGGTCTGGGTATACATCGGAAATCTTATCGGTTCAGTCTGTTATGCCTATATTATGACGGTCGGCCCCTTCGTAAGCGGACAGGCCGATGGTACCATGGCGGTCAATGCCTTTGGAATGACGGCAGTCGGTATCGCAGCAGGAAAGATCCTGGGATATAAAGCAGTCGGAGCTATGGGTCTCTGGTCCTGTTTCATTAAGGCGATCGGCTGTAACTTCCTGGTTAACATCGCTATCCTTCTTGCCATTACCGCAGACAACGTGATCGGTAAGTTCTTCGGCATCTGGTTCCCGATCATGGCCTTCGTCTCATCCGGTTTTGAACATTGCGTGGCCAATATGTACTTCCTGCCCGCAGGAAAGTTCCTCATGGACTGGTATCCGGCCGTAATAGCGCAGAAAGGCGGCATGCTGCTTACCAACGGAGGCCTCTCATGGTCCGATGTATGGCTCTGGAATCTTATACCTGTCACGATAGGAAATATCTTTGGCGGTTTCCTTTTCATCGGGGTTGCCTACTTCCTGATGTTCAAAAAGGACCTGCCCGCGGAATAGGGAAATGATACATTGTCAGCATTAGCCTGGATAGCATTTATCATATGCGCAGCGGCAGTAGCGCTCCACTACACATCAACAGGAGATGCCCGTTTTCTGCTCTTTGCTATCCCGGGGCTGATACTGCTTCTGGTCATTCCCATGACTCTGGCATGGATGAGCCGGAGAAGCTTCAGGCAGGCCGATGAGCAGTTCGGCTCGAAGGCCAAAAGATGCAAGATAGAAAAGATAAGCATGGGAATGGTCGGTGATATTGTCAAGGTAACGGGTGAGGTAGAAAAGATAAGTTTCAAGTGGTTAAACAGGCCTCACTTTCATATTAAAGATGGTACGGCAGGTATAAGGGTTATAATGTTTACAGCACCCTCCCAAGACATACGCGTAGGGAATACTGTTGAGACGGTGGGAATCGTTATGAAACATCTGTTGACAAGAAATAAACCCATTATATCCGCGGTAAGCATCAAAACTATAGGAGTTTAATCAGGAGGACATTATGGACGCAAGAGAAGGAAGATTCGCCTTTGGATTTCTTCTTCTGGGATTAGCACCGATACTGGCAACAGCCGGGGGTGCAGGGCTGGGAGCGATCATCTTCGCCGCAGGCCTGCTGATTTCAGCTACAACAGCCTTTGCTTAAGATACAAAAGGAGTTGCGAGAGATGCTACATCTCTCGCAACTCCTTTCACATTCTTCTTTTGGCGGATTTCTGTCCCCAGAAGAACCCGCTCACCGGGGTAATTTCAGCAGAAAGGTCGTACCCTCACCCTCTTTTGACTGCACTTCTATTGAACCGTCATGGGCCTCCATGATCTTCTTACAAAACGTGAGTCCGAGTCCGGAACCACGCTGCCGATCTTCCTTTCCCTTTCCCCTGAAAAAGGGCTCGAAGATAAAGGGGATCTTATCCTTTGGAATTCCCGTCCCCGTATCCGATATACTGATTCGTACATCGAGATCATCATATTCCGCCCCGATATGTATCCTGCCACCACTCGGCGTGTACTTAGTTGCATTCCCAATAATATTGATTAAAACCCTTACCAGACTCTCTTCATCCCCAATGACGGCGGGCAGATCTCCGGGGATATCCTTTTCCATTTCAAGACCCCTTCTCTGACAGAGGGGTATCATTTCTTCCATGCTTCTTGCCACGATTGCGGCAAGATTGACCGGCTCTTTTTTCTGTGTAAGTGTGCCGTTTTCTATCTTACTGATATCCAACCAGTGTTCCACCAGTGCCTCCAGATTCTGGATTCGCTTTTCACACCGCTCTATAATATGCATTGCATCCTCACCGAGACAGTCACCGGCTATCACCTTGAGAGACTCGATATACTGCTCGATAGTAACGAGGGGAGAGCGCATCTCGTGACTCACAAAGGTAATAAAGTTTTTTTCAACCTGTTCTTTTTCCTCCTTCAGTCTTCGTGTCTCCAGTGTGAGGTTGCGGTGATCAATACCACGCGTCGTTACCGCCCTCAGCTGATCCGGTGTAAAGGGCTTCGGCAGATAGTCGTAGGCACCCTTTTTCATGGATTCCACCGCCGATATAATCGACGCGTAGCCGGTAATGACGATGAGGACAATATCGGGTATTTCCCTTGACAAAATATCGATGATATCCATACCGGGAATCCCGGGCATCTTAAGGTCGACATAGGCAATATCGGGATGCTTCTCACGTGCAATTCTCACACCTTCATGCCCGTCACCGGTGGCAAGAACGGTGTATCCCGACTTTTCAAGGGCCTGCGTGCACCCGTCCCGTATGGATTCCTCGTCATCAATTATTAGAATGAGGCCGCTGTTATTCTCTGTCATAGTCATTTAGCGCAACAGCTGCTTGGCATATTTGAGAAGATCATCTGCCTTGACAGGCTTGTGGAGCACCATATTTACCTTCGGAAATTCGTCGGACGGTTCATATGACTGATAGGGCCCCTGAAGGTCGACAGCACTGAGCACAATAAGCGGCATATCCTTGCCCTGTTCCATCGAGCGAATCTTTGAAACAACGGCAAAACCCTCACCCCAGGTCTCCATCATCATATCCGTGATGGTAAGATCGGGAGCAACAGATTTCACCATATCAACGCCGCTCTTTCCATCCTCCGCAAGAAATACCTCGTATCCGCCACTTTCGAGTATCAGCTTGGTCGCCATCAAGAAATCCATGTCATCATCGATCACGAGTATTTTCTTTTTCGCCGTCATAATACATCGCCTCCCTATTTATTTTATGATTATAGTAATTGCAAAGTGGATGCCAAAACATAACTATATGTAATATATATATTATTTTACCTTCCGTCCCCGAGTATTCCTTTTTTCGGGGTAAAACTCCCCATCTGTGAGGAAGATAACCCCGGGACCATACATGCTTTCCCTGGGGAGATAATGATTGAAGCTTCCCGCAATCCCGACTCGTCGGGATTAAGGAAAATTTTATTTTTTATTCGCTCGCTAACCCCGCTGCAAGCAACGGGGAATGCGCTCGCTGTTCAGTTCACCCTCTCTCTCCGTTCAATTGAAAGGAGTGTAAACACAGCAATCAGAAAACAGGACATGAGAAATGAAGGAGAAGCGATCGAATTACAAAGGCCATACCACGAATAATTACAACGGAACTCTCAAAGAAACCATCAATCGGCTGTGCCGATTAATTTATTCACCCTGGATAACAACTCCGCAACCGGTACCGGCTTTGAGACGTAATCATCCGCCTCCAGGTATTCACCGTCCGTTTCCGGTGAGAATTTGAAACCCGTCTTTTCCGTCACCGCGGTCACCATCATGACGGGAATCAGCCGACAGGCCTCGTCATTTTTCAGGTCAGAGCAGAGCTCAAACCCGTCTGTATGCTTGTCCATCATAACATCAAGGATAATGAGATCGGGAGGCATCCTGTCAATCGCCGCGCGACCATCCCTTATATTCATGGCATGTTCTACCTTGTAGCCGTTATTTTCAAGAACTATAGCGAGTGCGATCCCATAATCCTCGTCATCGTCAATGATAAGTATCCTTTTTTCCTCGGACATTTCTTCCTCCCAGGTCTGCATAGTTAATTATCAGTCCTCAGCGATTGCCTTTACGACCTCCAGGGTGCCGATATGAACGGGACAATAGTCGGAACACCTCCCGCACCCGACACAACCGCAGAGTCCTTCTAAAACATCGGTCTCATTGTAATAGAGAAGTTTATGCTCGTGACGTCGTTTCAGTCTCAGTGCCTGGGTACCCCGCGGATTATGGCCGGAAGCCTCCCTGGTAAATCCTCCAAAGAGACAGGCATCCCATGAGCGCACTCTCAAACCTTCACCCGGTTGTGTCTGAAAATCAGAAACGGTAAAGCAGGTGCAGGTAGGGCAGACAAAGGCGCACCCCCCGCAGACGATACATTTCCGGCCGAAGTAGTCCCACACCTTCTCGCTTACCGAACCGTCGCGAAGTCTTTCCATGGCCTCTTTCAGGGCAGGTACCTCCTTTATAGCCTTTGATGCATGTACCTTAAATTCCTCTATCTTTGTCCCGGCCTCAGCAGCATCAATCTCTCCAAAGAAACCGTCGGCTATTAACTGTTTGCCACGCTCGCTTTCGGCCTCAACCAGGAACTCATCTCCCAGATCGTAAAACTGGAGATCAAACCCCGCCTCGGCAAAGGGACCGCTTCCAACGGTGGTGCAAAAACAGGTCTCATTCTGCGGTCCGGAACAGGCCATGACAACCTTCAGGATCCCTTCTTCCTTCGATTTATAATAGGGGTCCGTCACATCGCGCTTCATGAAACTCCCCGCCTGTCTCATACCCATAACATCACAGGCTCTCATGCCGAAGAGCATCTTTCCGCTTCCGGCCATTACCTCTCTGTACTCCCCCTTTTTCAGCTCGAATATCACCTCGCTCTGGGGTAAAAACTCTGACTTTTGCGGAAGTGAGGGTTTCCCATACTCAAGGGTAAAGGTGTCCGCATCAAAGCGATCGAATATGACATCACCCGTCTCTTTCATGCTGGGTGCAAAGACATCGTAAGAATCCGACCAGTTTTTCAGGACATCGGGAAGATCCTTTCTGGCTAAAACCTTCATGCACACCTCCTTACCCTGACCGCACAACCCTTATACTCGGGTATGCCTGAGATGGGATCGAAAACGGGATTTGTCAGCAGATTGACTGGCGCCTCGTGAAAATGAAACGTGGAAAAAACCACCCGCTTCGGTACACGGTCCGTCACCTCTGCCTTCGCTTTTATGGAACCACGCCGCGATATCAGCTCTACCACATCATTATTTTGTATGCCGAGTCGCCTGGCATCATCGGGATTTATTTCCACCAGAGGCTCCGGGGCCTCACGGTCGAGTATGCTGATACGCCTCGTCATGGTACCGGTATGGAAGTGATAATATACCCGCCCGGTGGTGAGGAGAAAATCATACTCCTCGTCAGGCACCTCGGAAACAGGCTTGAAATCGCAGGGCAGAAACGAGCCGAGCCCCTTCGTAAACTTGTCCTTATGCAGATAGGGTGTTCCAGGATGTTCATCCGTAAGGCAGGGCCACTGGAGACCATACCCTTTTACAAGCCTCTCGTAGGTAATTCCCGCATAGGAAGGGGTAAGCTCATTTATCTCTTTCAGTATGTCGCGAGTGGAGTTGTAGTTCATCGGGTATCCGGACCGCTCGCTCACCTCGCAGATGATCTCCCAGTCATCCCTCGCCGATCCCGGCGGATCAATCGCCTTATGGGCAATCTGTACTTTTCTCTCAGTATTCGTATAGGTACCCGACTTTTCGGCAAAGGATGTCGCGGGAAGCACCACATCGGCAAGGCGGGCCGTTTCCGACATAAAGATGTCCTGAACGACGAGAAAATCGAGATTTGAGAGTGCCAGCTCTATATGGGATGAATCGGGATCACTCAGCATCGGATTCTCACCCATGATATAGAGGGCCTTCAGATCCCCCTTCTGGGCGGCCGCCATCATCTTCGTAATCGTAAGCCCCACCTTTCCATCGAGATTTTCCACGCCCCAGGCTCGCTCGAATTTTTTCCTCACCTCTTCGTTCGCCACCTGCTGATAACCGGAAAAGACATTGGGAAGTCCTCCCATATCACATGCACCCTGGACGTTATTCTGCCCCCTCAGTGGATTAACGCCCGTCGAGGGTCGTCCCACATGACCGGTCAGCATGGCAAGATTCGCACAGGTCTTCACATTGTCAGTTCCCGTTGCGTGCTGTGTAATACCCATGGCATAAAGAAGCATCGCCTTTTTCGTTGTCGCATAGGCGCGCGCCGCCTCTTCGAGGTCAGAGGCGCGGACACCCGTTATCTGCTCGACTACTCGGGGCGTGTATCGACTCACCACTGCCTTTAACTGATCGAAGTTCTCGGTTCTTTCTTCTACATACTCCCTGTCGTAGATATCCTCCTCAATAATGATATTCATTATCCCGTTGAGGAGCGCCACGTCGGTACCGATATTATGTCTCAAGTGAATATCGGCATAATCGGCAAGCTGTATTTTGCGGGGATCGGCAAGTATGATCTTCGCGCCCCGCTCCTTTGCATTGATAATCCGTGTCCCTATGAGGGGATGCTGTGCCGTTGTATTCGTACCCGTTATAAAAAAAAGCTCGGCCTCTTCCACTTCAGCGATGGAATTCGTCATCGCTCCCGAACCGAAGGCGGCGGCCAGACCGGCCACCGTCGCGCTGTGTCAGAGCCGCGCGCAGTGATCGACATTATTCGTGCCGAAAGCGGCGCGGGCCATCTTCATGAAAATGTAATTCTCCTCATTGGTCACCTTGGCCGAAGCGAGGAAGGCAAGCGAATCGGGACCGTGCTCTTTTTTTATATCATTCAGTCTTCCAGAAACGATATCGAGCGCCTCATCCCAGGCAGTCTCGGTGAGTTCTCCGCCTTTCCTCACAAGTGGCATCGTTAATCTGTCGGGCGAATGAATGAATTCATAGGAATTCCATCCCTTTGCACAGAGCATTCCCCTGTTAACAGGGTTTCCGGGGCTCGGCTCAACACCGACCACTCTCTCGCCCTTCGTAATGATATAGAAATTACACCCGCAACCACAGAAGGGACATACCGATAGAGTTCGTGCCATGGTCAGATCGCCTCCTTTATTTTTTCAATCTCTGTGAAGGGGAAAACCGGTCCGTCGGTGCAGCAGTACTTATCCCCTATTGCACAGTGCCCGCATTTTCCGATACCGCACTTCATCATCCTTTCAAGCGACATGAAGATATGGTCTTTCGGAAAGCCCAGAGAGAGGAGCCGTTCAAGGACAAATTTGTACATGACAGGAGGCCCGCACAAAACGGCGTAGGTATCGTGGGGCGAAAGTTCAGCCTGGTCGAAGAGTCCCGTCACGACACCCACATACTGCTTCCAGATACCCTCCTCATCCCTGTCCACACTGTAGAGATACTTGATATCGTCACGGTCAAAAAATCCGAGAAGCTCGTACTTGAAGAGCACGTTGTCGGGATTGTTCGTCCCGTACATGAGGATAATTTCGTCAAATTTATCACGTTTATCGAGGAGGTAAAGGAGAAGCGACCTTAGGGGGGCAAGGCCTAGACCGCCCGCGATGAGGAGGACCTTATGCCCTTTAAGAATCTCAACAGGGAATCCCCTGCCGTAGGGTCCGCGGATATGCAGATGAGATCCTTTTTCCATGTCGAAGAGCGCATTGGTCAACCTTCCGGTGCGACGTACGCAAATCTCAAGGGCATCAAGCCTCGTAGGCGGAGAGGAAATGCTAATGGGCGCTTCTCCCTTACCGAAGATGGAAACTTCAACAAACTGTCCCGGCTGATGGCCGAAATCTTCCCATGAGCCTCCGTCTTCAAGCTTCAGTTGAAATAACCGGTGCTCATTTATTTGCGGCAGTGTTCTAATGATTGATACGGGACGCGGCTGATAGGCATTGCCGGAATTATTCCCCATTCTAAACCCTCCTTATCCCGGTTTCGTCTATTGCTTAAAAACCATAACGCAATTTTGATACCATCATCACAACTGTTTGATTTAATAAGATATGTCATGCAAGGAACGGTATTTTATGGGTGATTGCCGGGTAATCTTACCCCCTCCGTGGGGAAATATTACCCTGCCCATTCTCACGCGAGATAACGTTTTTTCATGTCGGAAGAGGGAACTATTACGATAGCGTCAGGAAGGTTACGGCGGCGAGGGAAAAGATTGACCCTTTTACTCGGCGAGGCCCATCAGTTTTCAGTACTTTCACTGCCGGAGGGAAAACATCCCCGATTGTCTCGAAAAACCTGAGCTCAGCATACCGATCAAAGTGTGTATCACCCCTGTTGATAATGACAAGTTTTGCACCGGAGCGAAGTGCCTCGGCGGGCATGTCGACCGCCGGTGTGACCACGAGGCTGGACTCAACGACGACAAAACAATCGCTCTTTCGGGAATGCTCATAGGTTACACTAGAACACTTATCCAAAGTCAGTGATGAAAAAGACAAAGAAATGCATCATTTCGATGGTGAACCTCGCAGACCTGAAGAACACCCGATTCCACACCATTCTATAACGGTGGCTGGGGCCACCCTTAACTGGCGAAGGCTTCTTTAATTTCCTTTTTCCAGATGACGAGGAGTTTTCCGGCGTGAGACTGGCATTGCACCAGTTCCCATTCGCTTTCGCCTTCCTTATCCAGAATGTCCTTAAGGGCTTCGAGGCTGCCCGGAATGCCATCGACGGTACAGTTCCCCTCCTCGTCGCACGAGACCATATCGGGGGGAATTATCGCATCAAGATCCAGAATACTTGTTTTGTATTTCCAGCGTGCCATTTTGTTACCTCCTCTTTTCTTGTTGATTACGATTAATCAGCCCATTGCCATTTGAAATTCGCAATCCGATGAAGAAAATAACTTCACGATTATTATTATAGGTATCTGCCACCCCAGTGTCAATACGAAGTAAAAACTGAATACCAGCTCATGAACTATGATAGAAATCAAAGAATATATTGCAAGCAAGCTTATAGTATGGCGTTTTCAGACATCCTTCTTTTCGGAAGATTCCTTTCTGCGGGAAAAGATATCAGGCAATTTCTCTTTCTTGAAATAGTAGATCAAAAGCCCGAGAACGCCAAGATCATCAAGCCATCCCACGGGAATGATAAAGTCGGGAATAATATCGTAGGGGCTTATGATATATAAAAGTGTCAGTATGCCGATCACAACTTTGCGAAGATTGAATCTCCCCGCAACAAGTTGCGGTAATATCCGACTGTTAAGGAAATTTTTATTTTTCATTCGCTCGCTAAACCCGCTGCAAGCAGCGGTGTATGTGCTCGCTGTTCAGTTCATGATGCACCTTAATTGCGCTCACCTTTCTCCATCGATGGACGCATCATATACCATAGCCTGACATTATCTAGATCTTCAATTCTCTCTTCATCGAGCATTTCATACCCGAAGCTTTGATAGAGAGAGACATTTTCAGGCTTATCCGTTTCAAGATAGCAGGGTACCCCGTCCCGATCAGCGCGTTCCGACAACCTTCGGAGAAGCTTTCCCGCACATCCTCTTCCCTGAAACGGGGGCGCCACGCCGAGCATGTAGAGATACCAGTGTCTGACGGTGATATGTTTTTTCCGGATATGGGAGTCAAATTTTGCACATCGCCACGTGTATCGTGGTCCGATAAACGCCGCGCCTATTCCGCTTCGCAACCAGGCCCAAAACGATAGCGGATAGGAATCGGGAGGATAGGCAAGTGATATACCTGCAAGCTCATCATTGCATAGTACAGCGTTTGCAACTCCATAGGCGATGCATGCGTCCACAACCCCTGAAGAGAGTGTACGCAGTTTTTTCTCTCTCTTCCCGGCTGTAATTCCTGACAGGATAGCAATACTGCCCGGGTTATCGCGAAAGGCCTCGGAAAGAAGCCGCGCTGCCTGTCGTGCCCGATCGGCTTGGAGGGAAATTATTTCGATACGGCTCATAGGGAAATCCTGAAGGAGGTTTCACTACCCATTTCTTCTGAGCATTACATGATGCCGGGAGAAAAAACGTCATAGACCAGGAGATCTTCCGATACATCGAATATCCTGTGTTTCGTGTTACGCGGCACACGAACGACCGTACCTTTTTGAAGTGTCATCTCTCCGATTTCATCGATCCACATCGTACCTCGGCCGGAGAGGATAAAAAGGATATCTTCACTTTTATCATGGATATGTTCCGGCACCTCGACATGCGCGGGAATCTTTACCATTATTATCGTGGGACTCTCCTCTCCGAACTGTTCTTTCGTAATGATCTTTTTTATGGAGACATTTTTGACGGTGGGATGATCCACCCACGGCAGGACTTCCGTATTATACAAAATTTTCATGGCGTACTCCTTCTTTCGCTGCTAAGTGAAACTCCCCGCCCACAGGGCGGGGCTCCCCCGGTCAACATTACATAATATGTGCCCAGGCAATCAAGCGGTTATTTTGGTCTTTCTCTTTTCCCACGGCTTTAAGACAGATATGAAGAGGGCGAAAAGAAGCGTCGCAACCTGGAACGTTCCCCAGTAATACAGCATCGTCCGGTTGTGGATATAGACAGGATTCGAGAGAGCACCTATTCCCTCGGCCTTCGCAATGGGCGGCAGGCTGTTTAACCACGGACCGAGCCAGAAGGTACCAAACACGATTCCAAATATGTTGATAATCCATTTAACCGTGACCCATCGGTGAATAAACCAGCCCCACTTCGTGAATACGGAATAGAGAAGTCCCGTGATGAGACATCCAAAAGCCCCCGGAATTATTATGACGTCATCGATAAATTTCATGGAAACGTGGATGCCATAGAGTTGCATGCCCTCGGAGGCCGTCATTGAAAAATTCATTATTGTCAGGATGAGGGCCGCTCCGACCCAGGAGCAGACAAAAAAGAGATGAAAGCACTTCAGCCATCGCTGACCCTTCGAACTCAGTTTCTTCATGAAAGCATCCTCTCTTCGCAGCACACGATTCGCTTCAACACCCCCAATGTTTCACATCATGCGGAAAAACCCAAGCCACATTTTAACGGAAAATGAAAAATTTCAGCTCATGATCGATCTTGAGACCCCTGACAGCAGTCGAACACCTGAAAGATTCATGACATCTTCGACCGACAGCAACACACGAGAGGCAGATAAAGATCGACACACATACAAAACGAGAGGGCACAAGGCCGCTGCCCTCCCGTGAGAATGCTTTCTTTATGCACATTACGCACGCACCATTAACACAGCGTGCGTATGGCATCGACCATCAGAACTCGTAGCGAAGCTCGCCGATAAGGCCGTGCGCTCCATAACCATCCCGGAATTCACCATTGTACTTCAGCGACGTGGTGAAAC
>JAFGBH010000059.1 GCA_016933215.1 Deltaproteobacteria bacterium
AACTGACCTCGGAACCCGAGCGCTACGCCGCTTACACGCGTGAATACCTGGGCTGGGGTGTGTTCGCGCTGATGCCGCGGTGATGAGTGGATTACCGGGCGACTCAGAAAGTCGGGAAAATCCAATCATGCCTAACAACTCATTCAAGCCGACGCCGCTTCGCGGCGCGGCTTAATTCGGGCTTTAAATCTATAAACATTCCCATTTGCAATCATTGATTATCACCTTTGTATGATCCTATTGATTTGCAGGCGTATTTATTATCATATTAGTTTCCGATTTCCACCTTGAATAAATACCTGGTGGTAATTCTGGTGGGACTTGGTGGGGAAAAAGAGACTTTTTCTGTCTTTTCCTGTCCCATTTAGGACAAACCATAAAAACAGAAAAGGGGCTGCAAGTCATTGTTTTAACTGGCAACCCCTTGATTTTATCTGGAGGCGGCAACCGGATTCGAACCGGTGAATAACGGTTTTGCAGACCGCTGCCTTAGCCACTTGGCTATGCCGCCCTTTAAATGCAAATGGAGCGGGCGAACGGATTTGAACCGTCGACGTCCACCTTGGCAAGGTGGCACTCTACCGCTGAGTTACGCCCGCTCAGAAGGACTATCCTAATAATAGAATACTCCTTTTTTGTCAATAAAAACTTTGAAAGACCGTCACGCTTTTCGCTACTTTTTGATTACATCCCGGTGAAACTGCCGATAGTAATCGGTACCGGACCATACCGTGAGGATAAGCGCGATATAAAGGATTGCCATCCCCACGATATGAGCGTCTATCCCGAAAATAGGATAATGAATTAGAAGCGCCGATACTGCGATAACCTGGCAGAGGGTCTTTTGCTTGCCCAGGGCACGTGCCTGTATGATCAAACCCTCTGAAGAGGCGATGCTCCTGAGGCCGTCCACGAAAATATCCCGTATGACGAAAATGGCGACTATCCAGGCGGGAATGCGGCCAATGGGAATCATCACAATCATGGCCGTACTTATAAGCAGTTTATCGGCTATGGGATCCAGTAATTTTCCCATTTTTGTTACTATATTATACCGTCTCGCCACATATCCATCCAGAAGATCGGTGATCGAAGCGACAATGAAAAGTATCGCGATAACGAGACTGAAAAACCTCCCCGGTGAGAGAAGCATGAAAAACAGCACAGGCATGACCGCAATCCTCACCATCGTAATACAGTTAGGAAGATTGAATATCTCTTTATTCTCCTGAGATATCGGCAGTCTGTCAAAGGAGTTTTTCAGAAAGTCTATCATATTATTATTTTGGAATTTTTTTCCAGTCCGCCAAAAATTTCTCCACACCAATATCCGTGAGGGGGTGCTTCGCAAGCTGGGTCATCACCTTAAATGGAATTGTGGCTATATCTGCACCCATCAATGCGGCTTCAAGGACATGAACGGGATGTCTCACGCTCGCCACGATGATTTCCGTCTCGAATCCGTAATTATCAAATATCGTCAATATCTGCTCCACAAGATCCATTCCGTAATGCGCAACATCGTCCAGTCTTCCTATGAACGGGCTTACATAATCGGCACCTGCCTTGGCGGCCAGTAGTGCCTGCAGAGGCGAAAATATAAGCGTTTGATTTACACTGATATTCATATCGGACAGGATCTTTGTGGCCTTCAACCCTTCCTCTGTCATGGGTACCTTGACGACGACGTTTTCCGCCAGTGCCGAGAGCTTCTTTCCCTCTTCAACCATACCGGCTGCATCCTCGCTTACCACCTCGAGGCTTACCGGTCCTTTCACTATTTCCAGTATTTCCTTTACCACGGTGTCAAATTCCCTGTTTTCCTTTGCCACCAGAGAGGGGTTTGTGGTGACACCATCCACGAGGCCCAATTCAATACCTTTTCTGATCTCGCCAATATTACCCGTATCAATAAAAAACTTCATCCAATCACCTCATTATCAGTTCATTTTTTCCGCTTTGTACTTCTCCAGACATTCCTTGCTGCAAAAATAGAGTGTTTCCCCGTTGATATTCACCGTAAACGCACTGCTTTCAGGCACATAGGTCCCGCAATAAGGATCTTTTACCAGGTCTTCACCCGCTATGGAAGCAGGACTCCCCGGGAAACTCCTCCTTTCCTTCGCAGAGGGAGAAAGGAAAATTTTACCCATACGGTATACTAAATATACAATAACAAAGGCTATAATTAAACGAAAAAACATAATATTTTTTTCAATCCTTCCGATAAGCGATCAGGTCAGGATCCGGTCTCGATATTCACCGAGGTCAAGGGGTACAACCTCACTGGTGTCTTCGAGGCGCCCCAGCAAACCCTGAACAGATATTCCAAACACGGGATGTATAACATACGGGGCTATTTCATTCAACGGAACGAGGATAAATCTCCTTTTGTGAAGTTCGGGATGCGGGACGACAAGGCCCTCTTCATCGATGATTTCCTGACCATAGAAGAGAATATCGAGGTCTATGACCCTGGGCCCCCACCTTTCTCCTTCCTTCCTGCCCATCTCGTATTCGATTACCTTGAAAGTCTCTAAAAGGGTACGGGGGGAATAAGCCGTCTTTACTTCAATGACCCCGTTAATAAACCAGTCCTGGTCCCTGAATCCCACCGGCTCCGTTTTGTAAAGGGATGATTGTTTTGTCAGTGTAATCTGCTCCAGCGATGCCACATTCTCTATGGCATCGAGACAATTGGAAAGAGGATCTCCGAGGTTTGAGCCTATTCCGATAAAACAGCTATTTCTTTTCTCCTTCCCCTCCAACAAATCAGGTACTCCCCTCTGCCTCCTGGATGCTATGGTTTTTATGGTGAATGATATTACATATTTTTGAGACCGAGGACATCTTGCATGTCATAGAGTCCATTTTCCTGGTCGACAATCCACATGGCCGCCCTGATGGCACCCTTGGCAAAGTTATCACGGCTGTGGGCACGGTGAATAAACTCAAGCCTTTCACCCACGCCGCCGAAGATGACCGTATGTTCTCCCACAATATCACCTGCCCTCACCGTCTGGATACCTATTTCCTTCTTCGGTCTCTCTCCTATCATGCCCTTTCTGCCGTATATACCGACATCTTCGAGGTCTCGTCCCAGGGAATCGGCGATAACCTGGGCCATTTTTACCGCCGTTCCGCTCGGAGCATCTTTTTTGAGATTGTGGTGCGCCTCCACGATCTCCACGTCGTATTGATCTCCTAAAATCGCGGCAACATTCTCGAGTACCTTGAACATCACATTGACACCCACACTCATATTGGGCGCCAGGACGCATCGTGTTTTTTGCACCATATCCCTTATTTCAGCCGTTTCCTCCGCCGTCAACCCGGTCGTTCCCGCAACGATCGCCAGGTCATTCTCGGCAGCGATCCTGATAGTATTCATGACGGCATCACGGTGGGTAAAATCTATTACCACATCGCCATTCTTGGCACATTTGGCCAGATCATCTTCCAGGACAACGCCGGTTGCACCGAGGCCCAGGTATTCCCCCACGTCTTTTCCGACGAGAGGATGACCTTTCCTCTCAACGGCACCGACAATCTCGATACCATCAGTGCCTGAAATGAGTGAGATAATCCTGCCTCCCATCCTGCCGGCACCGCCCGTCACGACTGCTTTTACCATTGAAATGCTCCTTCAGTTTTCCTGTTTTTAAACCAGGCCGTAGCCTGCAAGAACCTGCCTCAATCTATCATAATTGGCATCCGACATCCTGCAGAGGGGAAGCCTCAGTTCGTAATTAATCTTTCCCATCATTGAGAGGGCAGCCTTCGCGGGAATTGGATTGGTTTCGAAAAAGAGCGCCTCCATGAGGGGCCACATCTTAAAATGAAACTCCCGTGCCTTGGCATAACCGCCCGCTTCGAAGGCATCGACCAGCCCCGCCATATCCGCGGGAGCTACGTTTGATACGACAGAGATAACGCCTTTTCCACCCACGGCGAGGAGAGGCAAAACGGTAAAATCATCACCCGAAAGGACGTCAAAATCATCCCCGCAGAGCTGGATAACCTTGCTTATCTGCTTCAGATCGCCCGACGCCTCTTTTATACCCACAATATTGCTTATCTTCGCAAGTCTCGCATCGGTCTCGGGCAAGAGATTTGTACCCGTTCTGCTCGGAACATTATAAGGAATGACAGGAATCGGAACTTCCTCGGCCACAGCCTTATAATGCTGGTAGAGGCCCTCCTGCGTGGGCCTGTTATAGTAGGGGGTAACCATCAGCGCGCCATCGGCACCCACTTCGTGGGCATGCCTGGTCAGGCGTATCGCCTCTTTCGTGCTGTTCGAGCCGGTACCCGCAATGACGGGAACTCTTTTTTTGACGGCATCCACGGCGATCTCAATCACCCTGTCATGCTCCTCATGGGAAAGGGTCGCTGATTCGCCCGTTGTTCCGCAGGGAACTATACCATCGGTTCCGCTCTCTATCTGGAACTCGATAAGCTCCCGCAATGCCTCCTCGTCAACCTCGCCGTTTTTAAACGGTGTCACAATCGCCACGATTGCTCCCTTAAACATAGCATCCTCCTCAAAAACTTTTTGCTCTTCGATCTTTCATACTACAGTAAAATATTAGGGACGCTTTCTCCCCTTATCAGATCCTCATAAGTCTCACGTCTCTTGATTATATAGAACTGACCGTCTTTTACAAGAACCTCGGGTACCCTCGGCCTCGAATTGTAATTTGACGACATGGAAAAGCTGTAGGCACCGGAACTCATAACTGCAACAAGATCACCACGTTTCAGTTCAGGAATCACCCTGTCTTTCGCAAGATAGTCTCCCGATTCACATATGGGGCCCACCACATCGGCCACGAATTCTCCCCTTTCCTCTTTTATCACCGGCTGAATATGGTGATAGGCATCGTATAAACTGGGTCTTATCAAATCATTCATGCCGGCGTCAACTATAACGAAATTCCTTTCAGAATTGTGTTTCGTATAGAGGACCCTGGAAACCAGAACCCCCGCATTTCCCACGATAACCCTTCCCGGCTCCAGTATAAAGATACAGTCGATATCCCTTGATTTATCAATGATTACCTTCGCATATTCCTCGGGGTGCGGCGGGGTCTCCTGATCGTATGAAATCCCGAGTCCGCCCCCGAGATCAAGATACTGTATCTCGAGACCATCCCTTCTCAAAAGAAAGATAAGCTCCTTCAAGCGATCAAGGGCATCCGCAAAGGGCGATACTTCCGTTATCTGCGATCCTATATGACAGTCAACCCCTACAATATCGACATACTTCAACTTCACCGCCCTGCGATATTCATCGAGTGACCGTTCGATATCGATCCCGAATTTATTCTTCTTGAGCCCCGTGGATATATGCGGGTGAGTAAGCGGGTCCACGTCGGGATTGACCCTCAGCGATATCCTCGCCTTTTTTTTCATTGCTTCGGCACAGGAATTGATAACTTCGAGCTCCTGCGATGATTCAACGTTAAACATGAGGATGTCGCTCTCAAGGGCAAATCTAATCTCATCTTCTCTCTTTCCGACCCCTGAATAGACAACCTTTCCCGGATCGACGCCCGCTCGAAGTGCGCGATACAGCTCACCGCCGGAGACAATATCCACTCCGGCCCCTTCATTTATGAACATCTTCAGGATTGCCAGATTTGAGTTGGCCTTGACAGAAAAGCAGACGATATGCGGTAGGGCGTTAAAGGCCGAATCAAAAACATCAAAGTGTCGTTTCAGGGTACGGATGCTATAAAGGTAAAAGGGGGTTCCCACCTGCTCTGCAATCTCTGCTACGGGGACTTCCTCACACCACAACTCATTTTCCCTATACTCGAAATAATTCATATTTTTAACACACCCGGCATGGAATATTTCATATTATATAAATGATATGGCTTTACTCCGGAACGTTTCCTTTATAGCAACGCTATTGAAGCTCCCCGCAATCCCTTATAACTCCGACAGTTGCGGGGAATTCACTCGCTGTTCAGTTCAAATGTTACTTCTTCCGTAATAAACTCTCCACCCTTCGTTCCGTCACTATAATCGACGATGATCTTATAGAGATAGCGGTAACCTCTTTCAACCGAATAGTCGCGATAGGAATACCCCTTCCCGTTTCCCGCGGCTTGAAGGTCCTTCGGGGTGAGCTCGGTTATCTGCTCATACGCGCGGGGGCAGCCGGGACATTCCCCGGCACCGATTCCTGTTTTGTTTCTCACTATCCTGACACTACCGATATCTTCGACGTTACCCGTCGCAGTGAAGCGAAGCCTGACGAAATCACCTTCTCGAGATGCCTCGATGTTCGAGATGGCCACAGGTGGCGAAAGGTCCTGTATGCGAGGATTTTCCTTTTTTCCACAACCGCACATTACGAGAAGGAGACCCAGCAATCCTGCAACGACAAAATATCTATAATTTTTCCGTCTCAATCTCTTTGATCCTCTTTACTACCATCGCTCGTGCCGTACCACCGGGTATGTTCCTTGAATCAACGGAATTCCGTACATTCATGCAGTGGTAGATATCGTCATCGGCATCTTTATAGAACCTGCGAATCTCCTCAATCTCGAGAGAAGCCAGGTCTTTGCCTTCTTCAATGCAATAAAGAACGAGGGCACCCACCGTCTTGTGGGCCTCCCTGAAGGGCACCCCCTTCATGACGAGATACTCGGCAATATCGGTGGCAGTTGAAAAACCCTTCACCGCCTCCGACATCATTTTCTCCCGATTGAATTTCAGCCTCTTTATCATTTCCGCGAGGACACTGAGAGAGATCTTCACCGTATCGACCGTATCGAAGAGGGGTTCTTTGTCCTCCTGAAGGTCCCTGTCATATGCCATGGGGAGCCCCTTCATAACGGTAAGGATGGTAATAAGGTTTCCATAAATACGCCCCGTTTTGCCCCGGATCAGCTCGGCCACATCGGGATTTTTTTTCTGCGGCATGATACTGCTTCCCGTCGTAAATGAATCGGATATCTCCACAAAGTTAAACTCGTCACTCGACCAGAGGATAAGGTCCTCACAGAGGCGACTCATATGCATCATCAAGAGACCCGCATCAAAGATAAACTCTGCAACAAAGTCCCTGTCAGAGACGGCATCCAGGCTGTTTTTCGTAATTTCAGGGAATTTAAGACGTTTTGCCACATACTCCCTGTCAATGGGAATACTCGTACCGGCAAGCGCTGCCGAACCGAGGGGCATCACATTGATTCTTCCGTAACACTCCTCAAGCCTTTTTTCGTCCCTGGCAATCATCTCCCAGAAGGCAAGAAGATAGTGGGAAAGACAAACCGGCTGCGCCTTCTGAAGGTGCGTATAGCCAGGCATAATGACATCTGCCTCTCTTTTTGCCACCTTCACAATCGTTGTCTTCAGTCCATTCAGAAGCTTCAGGATACCCTTTGTCTCATCCCTCAGATAGAGCCTCACATCAAGGGATACCTGGTCGTTTCTGCTCCGTCCCGTATGGAGCTTACCCCCTATATCACCAATTCTCTCAATGAGGGCTTTTTCCACTACCATGTGGATGTCTTCAAGATCGGGGGAATACTCGAAATCACCCCTCTCCATATCACCGAGGATTCCCTTCAGTCCCGATAGTATCACCTTCTTCTCTTCGGCAGAGATGATCCGTTTCTTGGCGAGCATCTCACAGTGGGCAATGCTCCCTTCAATATCGTAGCGATAGAGACGTTTGTCAAAGTGGATGGAAGCGGTAAACTCCTCCACTATACTGTGCGTGGATTCCTTAAAGCGTCCGCCCCACGGTTTTGTGCTCTTTTTCATCGTCCAACCCCTGCAGGAAATATGACCCCCCCCGCCCACTGGGCGGGGCTTGCGGGTGCGCTCCCGGTCAAACCAGTAAGCCCGATTCCCTATCCCTTAATCCTTAATCCCTACTTTTCAAGAAACGCGTTCATCTTCAATCGAAGCGCATTAAGGCGAATGAATCCCGTTGCGTCCTTTTGATTATAGACTTTATCGCTTTCAAAGGTGGCCAGGTCCTCACTGTAGAGAGACCTCGGGGCCTTCACGCCGACGGGAATACAGTTGCCCTTGTAGAGCTTGAGACGCACGGTTCCCGTCACGTATTTCTGCGATTCGTCTATGAGCGACTGCATCATTTCACGCTCCGGGGAATACCAGAACCCGTTATATATGATCTGTGCATACTTGGGCATGAGCGAATCCCTCAAAAGCATTACCTCGCGATCCATGGTAATCGTTTCCATCGCCCGATGGGCGGCCCAGAGCATGGTCCCCCCAGGAGTTTCGTAGACACCCCTCGATTTCATGCCCACGAAGCGGTTTTCCACCATATCTCTCCTTCCCACACCGTTCGCGCCGGCAAGCCCGTTTGCATAATCGAGAAGCTCGGCAGGACTCATTTTTTTACCGTCTATGGCAATGGGATTCCCCTTTTCAAACTCGATCTCCACATAGGTTACCCTGTCTGGTGCATTTTCCGGTGATACGGTCATGACGAACATATCCTCAGAAGGCTCCCTCCACAGGTCTTCCAGGATGCCCCCTTCGTGAGAAATATGAAGCAGGTTTCTGTCTTCACTGTAGGGTTTTTCCTTTGTCTGCTCGATCGGAATACCATGCTTCGCGGCATAATCGATCATCGATTCCCTCGAATCAAATATCCAGTTTTCATCCTTCCAGGCCGATATGATTTTTATCGAAGGATCGAGAGCCATATAGGTCATTTCAAACCGTACCTGGTCGTTACCCTTTCCCGTGGCACCGTGACAGACAGCATCTGCCCCTTCTTTCTGGGCTATCTCAATCTGCCGTTTCGCGACGATCGGCCTCGCGAGCGAGGTCCCCAGAAGATAGGTTCCCTCGTAGACCGCATTTGCCCTGAGGGCGGGAAAGACGAAATCGCTCACGAATTCCTCCGTGAGGTCTTCAATATATGCCTTCGCGGCTCCCGTGGCGAGTGCCTTTTCCTCGAGGCCATCGAGCTCCTCTTTCTGACCCACATCACCGGTCAGTGTGATAACCTCGCATCCATATGTCTCGATCAGCCATTTGACGATAACCGACGAATCCAGTCCGCCCGAATAGGCCAAGACAACCTTCTTTATAGTGCTCATCCTACTTCCTTCCTCCCATAAGAATTTCCAGAATCGCCTTCTGTGCATGGAGACGATTCTCCGCCTGATCAAAAACGACAGACTGCCCGCTTTCCATAACCTCATGAGTTATCTCTTCCCCGCGGTGCGCGGGAAGGCAGTGCATCACGATACAATCGCTCTTCGCCTTTTGAACAAGTTCGCTGTTTACCTGATAATCTTTAAATATTACAGCCCTTTTTTCCTGCTCCTCTTCCTGCCCCATACTGGCCCAGACATCGGTGTAAATCACATCGGCATCTTCGACGGCCTCAGCCGCGGAACGGAAAAGCCTGATCTCCTCTTCCGCTTCCCCTTTTCCCGCCTCCAGTATCCCCCCGTCGGGATCGTATCCCTCGGGACAGGCGAGATGGAGACGAATGGGGATCCGAGCAGCCGCATTGATCCATGAATTGGCCACATTGTTGCCGTCGCCCACATAGGCGATCACAAGCCCCTCATAACCGCCCTTCTTCTCTTCTATGGTAAGAAGATCGCTCAGTATCTGACAGGGATGCAGAAGATCGGTCAGACCGTTGATAACGGGAATTTCGGCCCAGCGTGCAAACTCCTCGACCAGTTCCTGCTCAAAGGTCCTGATGACAATGCCGTCGAGATATCGGGATATAACCCGTGCGGTATCGGCGATAGTTTCTCCCCTTCCGAGCTGTATATCACGGCGGTTAAGGAATGTGGACGTTCCGCCCAGTTGAAAAACTCCCGTTTCAAAAGAGAGCCTCGTCCGTGTCGACGACTTGTCAAATAATAACCCGAGAATCTTTCCTGCAAGCGGTGCCTGGGGTTTCCCTTCTCTCAGGGCATTTTTCAGGCTCTTCGCTCTTCTGATAATCTCCTTAAAATCCTCTTTTGTGAGATCATAGAGGGACAACAGATCTTTTTTCATAGCCTCTCCAGTATTTCATCCAAAACGTCGATGACGCTGTCCACATCCTCCCCTGTTATTACAAGGGGGGGAACAAAGCGAAGTACATTTCCGCAGGTACAGTTCATAAGGACACCCTTCTTCAGGGCCTCATGGACGATACCACCCCCTTCACAGGAAAGCTCCACTCCTATCATGAGCCCCCTTCCGCGGATCTCGCGAATGACGGGATACTTTGTCTTGAGTCCTTCAAGACGTTCGACGAAGTAGGCACCTTGTTCCCTGCAGTTTTCCAGGATACCGTCCTGTAGCATCGTCTCCATGACGGCAATTCCGGCCGCCATGGCGAGCAGGTTTCCTCCGAAGGTCGAGGCATGGGACCCCGGTTCAAAGGCGGAGGCAACCTCATTTTTTGCCAGCATAGCGCCCAAGGGGAAACCGTTTCCCAGGGCCTTTGCCAGTGTCATGATGTCGGGCTCAATGCCACTCTTCTCGTAGGCAAAGAGATCTCCCGTCCGGCCCATCCCCGTCTGAACCTCATCGAATAGTAAGAGGATGCCCTTTTCGTCACAGAGCCTCCTTACTCTCGCAAGATAATCTGTCGAAGGGATCCGCACCCCTCCCTCACCCTGAATCGGCTCCAGCATAATCCCGCAGGTCTTCTCCGAGATCGCCCCCTCAAGCGCATCGATATCGTCAAAGGGAACATACTTGAAACCTTTGGGCAGTGGCTCGAAACCGTGATGAAATTTCTCCTGGCCCGTTGCAGCCACCGTCGTGAGGGTGCGCCCGTGAAAGGAGTTTTTCATGGTGATAATCTCGTACTTATTTCCCTTCATCCTCTCATGGGCATATTTTCTGGCAAGCTTGATGGCGGCCTCATTTGCCTCTGCCCCGCTGTTGCAGAAGAAGACCTTGTCGGCAAAGGAATTCTCCACCAGGAGTCGTGCCATTCTGATCTGTGGTTCTATATGGTATATATTGGACACATGGGTGAGGACCTCCGCCTGTTCCTTGATCGCATTCACCACCCTTGCATGCGAATGGCCCAGGCTGCAAACGGCAATTCCCGCCAGAAAGTCGATATACTCCCGGCCATCGGAATCCCATACCCGTACCCCGTCACCCCTCACGAGTATTACGGGGAGGCGGCCATAGGTGTTCATAATGAATTCATTCGATGCGGAAATCAATTCTTCGGTCTTCATATGCCCTTTCTATCCCTTTACAACCTCGGTCCCAATTCCCCGGTCGGTGAATATCTCGAGGAGTATGGAGTGCATGAGCCGTCCGTCAATGATATGGGTCTTTTCAACCCCTTCTCTCAGGGCTTTAAGACAGCACTTTACCTTCGGGTACATTCCCCCTTTAATGGTTCCTTTATCAATCAGGGCTTTTGCTTCTCCGTCACTCAGGGAATCAATAAGGCATCCCTCTTCATCGATAACCCCCTCAACATCCGTCAGGAGAATCAGTTTTTCCGATCCTATTGCAGCGGCCACCTCTCCAGCCACTACGTCAGCGTTAATATTATAGGTTTCACCCCTCTCACCAACACCGGTAGGAGCGATAACAGGGACAAAGCCTTCGACTACCAGGGATTTTATAAGATCTGCGTTAATCTGTTTCACCCTGCCCACCAGTCCTATATCGATGATCTCCGGAGGGGTATCCTTTTCCCTCTCCTCACTCAGGAGATACTTTTCAGCACGTATCAGGTTTCCGTCCTTGCCGCTCAGCCCCACGGCTTTACCACCGTTATGATTTATCAGCCCCACGATCTCCTTGTTCACCTTCCCAACGAGAACCATCTCCACAATATCCATCGTTTCCTGATCCGTCACCCTCATACCCTGAATAAATTTCGAAACCTTGCCAAGCTTCTCCAATGTCCTGCCGATCTGCGGGCCTCCACCGTGAACCACCACAGGATTGATGCCGATATACTTCATCATCACCACATCCAGGGCGAACATCTCCTTCAGGCGTTCATCCACCATGGCGTGGCCTCCATACTTTATGACAACGGACTTTCCGTAAAAACGGCGAATATAGGGAAGAACCTCCAGAAGAATGTCGGCCTTTTCAATCAACTTCTCATATTTATCCTCTTTCACCATTTCATCTCTCCGTCTCGAATGCCGGTTTCTATCTTCCAGGACTTACCTTAAAGGACATACCTGCTCAGATCTTCATCCTCTATAATGTCTTCCAGCTTGCTCTTTACATACCCCGCATCGATCTCTACCTTTTTCTTTCCCATATCGGGAGCATCAAAGGAAATATCATCCAGGAGTGTTTCCATAATCGTATAGAGTCTCCTGGCTCCTATATTCTCGGTCCTCTCATTGACAAGGGCTGCAACTTCGGCAATCTCGGCTACGGAATCGTCTTTGAAGACTATCTGAATCCCTTCGGTAGCCAGAAGCTCTATGTACTGCCTTACGAGTGCGTTGTGAGGCTCCGTAAGTATCCTGATAAAATCCTCTTTGTCGAGAGACCCGAGTTCGACCCTGATAGGAAATCTCCCCTGAAGTTCGGGAACAAGGTCTGAGGGCTTTGACATGCTGAAGGCACCCGCCGCGATAAAGAGAATATGATCCGTTTTCACCATGCCATACTTTGTATTGACCGTGGAGCCTTCAACGATAGGGAGGAGGTCTCGCTGAACTCCCTCCCTTGACACATCAGGACCATGGGTCGAATCACTTCCCACTATCTTGTCGATCTCATCAAGGAAGATGATGCCCGATTGTTCCACCCGTTCTACGGCAGTCTTGGTAACCTTGTCCATATCGACAAGCCGCTGGGCCTCTTCTTCCGCCAGGATATCCATCGCTTCGGAAACTTTCACCTTTCTCCTCTTCTTTTTTTGGGGGAACATGTTTCCGAACATCTCTTTGATGTTAAGCCCCATATCTTCAACGCCGGAGGCCGAGAAGATTTCTATCATTGGCCCCCCGTGTCCGTTTACCACCTCCACTTCCACGGGGCGATCATCAAGTTTTCCCTCCCGCAAGAGACGCCTCAGCTTCTCACGGGTGCCCTCCTGATTCGCCTCCTCTTTTCCTTCAGGAAGCCTCAGGACATCTTCTTCGGCCGCTGGTTCCATCACAACCTTCGGAGGCCTCTTTGGAAGCAAGATGTCCAGAATCCTCTCCTCGGCAATTTCCGCTGCCTTTAGCCTCACGCTTTCCTGCTCTTCCGATTTCACCATACTGACGGAAAGTTCAACAATATCCCTGATCATTGACTCCACATCCCGGCCGACATACCCCACCTCGGTAAACTTGGAGGCCTCGATCTTCAGAAAGGGTGACCTGTCGAGTTTTGCCAGTCTTCGGGCAATCTCGGTCTTGCCGACACCCGTGGGACCCATCATGATGATATTTTTGGGGGCTATCTCATCCCTCATTTCCTCGGAAACCTTCTGGCGTCTCCACCTGTTCCGAAGCGCAATGGCAACAGCCCTCTTGGCATCATCCTGCCCTATAATGTATTTATCCAGTTCCGATACAATCTCTCTTGGCGTTAAATTTTTAGACGACATAAAAAACCCTCAATCAATATTTCTATGTGAGAAGCCATCAGGTCAGATCAAAAGGATAATAGCCGATGGCCACGTGAATTGTTTAAAAACCGCGATTCCGCCTTACACTTTATCGGCGTTCGGCTTTTTCTTTTTTTTTCTTCTCCCCTTTTTCCGGGGCATCCAGTTCCTCGATCATAATCCTGTCATTCGTATATATACATATGTCGGAGGCAATTCTCATGGCCTCTTTCGCTATCTCCCATGCACCCAGATCCGAATGCCGGATGAGTGCCCTCGCCGCGGCCAGCGCATAGGGACCGCCGGAGCCTATGGCCATGACCTCGTCGTCCGATTCAACGACGTCACCATTGCCCGATATTATGAGAGAATTTTCCTCACTGACGGCTATCATCAGGGCCTCCAGGTGCCGCAATACCCTGTCGGTCCTCCAGTCCTTCGTCAGTTCAACGGCAGCCCTCAGGAGATTGCCATTAAACTGATCCAGTTTCTGGTCAAACCGCTCGAAAAGGGTAAAGGCATCGGCCGTGGCACCGGCAAAACCGACGATAACCTGGTCATTATACAGTCTTCGGACCTTTCGTGCCCCATGCTTCAATACCGTAATATCCAGGGTTACCTGTCCGTCACCTGCAACGACGACCTTCCCCTTATGCCTGACTGTCAGAATGGTTGTTCCTCTCATCTTCATAATCAATTATTTCCTCTCTGTGCGCGGGGATGACTTTTATCGTATACCTCCATCAGCCGTGTCACACTCATGGATGTGTATTTCTGCGTTGTCGAAAGACTCTCGTGACCGAGAAGTTCCTGAATCACCCTGAGATCCGCACCTGCATCCATCAGGTGCGTGGCAAAGGTATGCCTCAGTACATGAGGTGTAATCTTTCTGTTGATCCCGCTTTGAAGTACATACTTATCCACCAATCTCCTCACGCTCCTCGGTGTTAATCTCGAACCGAGCCTGCTTAGAAAGAGCGGGGATTCCAGGTAGCTCTCCTCTTTATCTCTGGCAAACTCGCTCCTCATTCCCAGATAGTTCTCAAGTGCCTTCAGGGCGGGGCCGCCGACGGGGACTATCCGCTCTTTTTTTCCCTTTCCCCTGACTTTCATAAGGCCCCTTGGAAAGTCGATATCTCCCGTGTTCAGACCCGTCAGTTCCCCTATGCGAATACCGGCGGAATAAAAGAGCTCCATAATTGCCCTGTCCCTCAGACCGAAAGCATCAGAACCAAACTTTACCCCAAGGAGGGCAAGCACCTCATCGATCGACAAAAAAGTAGGCAGATATTTATCCGCCTTCGGTGCCTGTATCATCTCTGCCGGATTATACTTTATTCTTCCCTCACGAAGGAGAAATTTAAAAAAGGCTCTGAGACTCGCAACCTTTCTCGACATGGTTACTTTTTTGATTTTTTTCCTGTACAGAACTGCAAGGAACGCCCTTATTGTCATCTGATCAATGGCGTCAATATTCCTGATGCCTCTTGTTACAAGAAAGCCCTGAAACTGTTTCAAATCGGCCAGATAATTCCTTTTTGTGTGATACGAAAGGTTTCTCTCAATTTCAAGGTGGGCTCCGAATGCTTCGACAGCTGACTCCATTCAAATGTCCCTTATCTACTCAGCAACGGTCAAAATATTGTGGTAGTGCTGTTTCTCTCCCGGTGAGACTGTCACGACTTCGTGGGATCAGTCAGTACACCTCCGTATGCCCGCATAGTAACAGCAGCATGAATTCGCGAAATTATTATCAAAGACCCTTGTCTGACCATCCCTGAATATCACCCTTACATAGGACATGCCACCCAGGACCTCGGAATTTCTCTCCTCCACCACGACACCAAAACCCCATTCGGGATAGCGGAGATGAAATACCTGATCGCCGGTCTTCAGATAAAGTCGCCGGGTTTCTTCCTTCATATGAAAACCTGCCTGCCGACAAAATTATCTCTACATCTTGTATTTCCCAAAATCTTCCGAAGAAAGATTCTCTAAAAATTCCTGTAACTGTTCCTTTGAATATTTGTTGAGATCCTTCGTTTTCTTGCCAAAATCGATATTCGTCGATTTTTCGATTACCTTTTCGTCCACAAAGATAGGGGCATTCGCACGCAATGCAAGCGCTATCGCATCGCTCGGACGGGAATCAATGGTTACAATACTGCTGTTCTTCAGGACATGTATGACGGCGAAAAAGGTATTATTCCTGAGATCATTAATGACTATTTTCGTAACACTTACACCGAGGATTTTCAGCATATCATTCATAAGATCGTGGGTCATTGGCCGTGCCAGGTCTATCCTTTCCAGCTGCGTTGCGATGGCACTCGCCTCGAAAAGACCTATCCATATGGGGACCGCCTTTTTCTCCTGCAGATCCTTCAGGATAACAATGGGTGTGCTCGTTATGGGATCCATGGCCAATCCGAATACCTTCATCTGTATCAACATAGTTAGACCTCCCTCCCCGGAAGCAGCTCGCCCCTCAGGGAATGCATATAGGCCCTCACGATCTTCACCGGCACTGTCTTCCCCGTCAAACCATTCTCCCCCGGAAGATTGACAATCCTGTTCGTTCTCGTCCTTCCCGTCATCTCCTCTTCGCTTCCTTTGCTTGCACCTTCTATCAGTACTTCTTCCTCTTTTCCTTCCAGTCCTCTGTTCTTTTCAAGGGTATGGGTCTCCTGGAGGTTCTGGAGAAACGAGAGCCTTTCACTCTTTACCTTCTCCTCTACCTTGTCATTGTAGCTCTCAGAGGCGATACCCGGTCTGTCTGAATATTTAAATGAAAAGAGATTATCAAACCTCACTTTTCTCATTAGGTCAATAGTTTTTTGAAAATCCTCGTCGCTCTCACCGGGAAAACCGACAATGATATCGGTGGTAATGCTTATATCCGGACAACGTGCCCTCAGTTTCTCAACCCTTGCAAGGTAATCCTGGGATGTATACCCTCTCCTCATCCTCTTGAGGACGGAATCCGACCCGGATTGTATTGGAAGGTGTATATGCTCGCACAGTTTATCGAGCGTGACAAAGCTTTCAATAAGTTCGTCGGAGAGATCCTTCGGATGGGATGTCGTAAATCGTATCCTCTCAATCCCCTCCACCCCGTTGATCATCGCCAGAAGTGTTGAAAAATCCGCTTCATTTTTCAGGGTGTTGCCGTAGGAGTTGACATTCTGACCCAGGAGCGTCACCTCTTTTACGCCGTGAGCCGCAAGAAACCGAATCTCATCGAGGATTTCGCTACTTTTTCTGCTCTCCTCCCTCCCCCGGAGATAGGGAACAATGCAGTACGCGCAGAAATTATTGCATCCCTGCATGATGGTGACAAAGGCATTCACCTTGCCATTTTTCGGAATGGTCAGTATGCCCAGTGATTGAACGGATTTACGAAAGGTCGTCTCGGCGATGCGCGAACGCGAAGATTCAACGTCTTTGACTATCTCGGGAAGACGATGAATGTTGTGGGTTCCAAGGACAAAATCGAGATGGTGAACCTTGTCGAGAAAATTCCTTCCCCACTGCTGCGCCACGCATCCGGCTATGCCGATAATTAAATCGGGATTCTTTTCCTTATCTCTTCGTAATCTCCCCAGAAAACTGTGAATCTTCTGTTCGGCCTTTTCCCTCACGCTGCAGGTGTTCACAATGATGAGATCGGCCCTCGCCATATCACTCGTCGTTTCATACCCCCCTTTTTCAAGGAGCTCCACCATCTGTTCCGAGTCATGCACATTCATCTGACAGCCAAAGGTGCGAATATAACAATGCTTTTTCTTCTTCAAAACCATAAAAATCAACCCTGAGAAAAATTATTACAGCATACTATCTAAGTCAACCACATTTTACCATTACCATTCCGAGGGACAAAACAGAATAAACCATGGGATATAAAGGAAAAGGTTAACAGGTTGGAGTTACACCGGCATCAAGACCCGAGATTCAGGCGCAGCTCCGTATAGGGCTGAAACTTGAATTCAAATCTCTCTTCCTTAAAAAGCCTGAGGCATGAATCCACGGCATCAATATCATACAGGATTCCCCTGTTTTCAGAAATTTCCTTCAGGGCCATGTCTATTCCAAGGGCGGCCCGGTAAGGTCTGTGGGAGGCCATCGCCTCGACGACATCTGCCACTGCCAGTATCCTTGCCCCAAGGAGGATATTGCCATCGGAAAGCCCTCCGGGATATCCCGAACCGTCAAGTTTCTCGTGATGCTGGAGGACGATTGTGGCAACAGGCCAGGGAAACTCTATGTTTTTCAATATGTCATAGCCTATCTGCGGATGCACCTTCATCATAAGAAATTCAATATCAGTCAGGATCCCCGGTTTGCTGAGAATCTCCGATGGTTCGTATATTTTCCCTATATCGTGGAGAGTGGCAGCAACAAGGATTCCCTCTATCTGTTCGTCTGGAAGTTTCATTTCACGGGCAATTGCACCGGCAAGCTGGGCAACCCGCTGCTGATGACCGGCCGTGTAAGGATCTCTCTTTTCAGTCATGGATGCCAGGGCATTGACCGTCTCCTCCAGTCTCTTCTGCACCCTCTCGAAGCTGAGCTTCAGTTCTCCCTGTGCCCTTTTCCTCTCGCTTATATCTTCATAAACAACTACGATCCTCTTATCCTTCAATATATCTCCCACCTTGGAGGTATTCACCATACAGACAATCTCAGTCCCGTCGCTGCGAACACAGGGAAATTCTTCACTATGGGTTTTCTGTTTCTCCAAAACGGGATAGACACGGCGCGCTATTTCCTCATATGCCTCGTCTGATCTGTAGAAGATTCTCGTCAGTTTGCCGATTATCTCTTCGGGCTTCCATCCAAAAACATCCTCCACCGAATTATTGGCAAAGATAATACGCCTGTTCTCAAGGCCGATAACGGCATGGGGGATAGCGTCCAGGATGGAGGACTCGAGAACCTTCATCTGCTCGACCTCGGCCCTCGTCTCCCTCTCTACCGTTATATCCATTGAGTTTCCCATCACGGCCGGTTCACCATAGTATTCAATAGGTGTTACCGTCTCCAGGATCCATTTCACACTTCCGTCTTTCGCAATCAGCCGAAACTCATAGGGCGTCTGGCGTTCCCCCTTCAACATCTTTATGACATTTTCTCTTGTCGCCTTCCTGTCGTCGGGATGCACCATATCAATGGGATTGGTATTTACCAACTCTTCCATCGTATAATACTGTGAATAATTGAGGACATGGGGATTAATAAATTTAAATCTCTTATTCTGCACTATGTAGACGCCCGTTCGTGTGCTGTTAGCGAAAGAATTATAGAGATTTTCCGCCTGCTTCTGAACAGTGATGTCACGAACAATCCCCTGATATCCAATGAACTTGTTCTCCTCAGATTTTCGCACCGTCATGCTGACGAGACAGTCCATGACCTTTCCATTTTTCTTGCGGAGCCTGATATCAAAGTCAGTGACTGCACCTTTAACTCTGATCTCACGAACAAACCTTTCAATGTCTTCCACGTTGACACAGAGACCATCTACAGACATCCCCATCATCTCTTCTCTCGTATAGCCGAGAAGATCAAGGGCCGATTTGTTAAAGTCGACGAACCTGCCATCCCTCCCTGCAATGATAATCGCGTCTCTCGATTCATCAAAGAAATTACTGTATAATTTCGAATCTTTTTCTCCTTGATGCCCTTCGAGCATTTCCGTCTGTCTCGCTCCTTGACCAGACTTTCCACGTTTAGGAATGACCTTCTTCTTTGTCATATATTGATCCTTCACTATTATCCCCGCATTGAAGCTCCGTGTAGCACGTTGCGGAGAATCTCCGATTGTTTAGTACGTTAGAATTTATTCTCTGTGTTTTCTGGCAGAAAATAAATTCGTTAACTCACTTATCCCGATTGTCGGGATTAAGGAAAAGGTTTATTTTATATCCGCTCGCTAACCCCGCCGCACGCGGCGGGGAATGCTCACTTCTCAATTCAAACAAAATCCCGAGGTATGTTTATTATAGTTATATTTTCTGGGTGGTCAATAGTAAGACAAAAAAGGGGGGATGATACCCCCCCTTCAAACCGATCGGTCAGCAGCTACGTGGCATATTATCAATACAAGACATCACGGTATCACGTTACGCACCGGAATTTACTCGCTCTTTAAGTTCCTTTCCCACTTTAAAGAAAGGAAGTTTCTTCGGAGTTACCTGAATGGTCCCTCCCGTTTTTGGATTTCTTCCGGCGTAGGAGCCATAATCCCTCACTACAAAGCTTCCAAAGCCCCGTATCTCAATTCGACCTCCCTTTTTCAGCTTATCAGCGAAACTCTTGAAAATTGAGTTGATGGCTTCCGTCGCTTGTCTCTCAGTCAAGTTTTCTTTCTTTCCCAAGGCGCCTATTAAATCAGACTTATTCATGAAAACCCCCTTTAAAAAATACTGATCACTATAAAGAGATCAAATTTATTGATTAGTTTTATTTTTCCGCAAAATAACTGTATAGCGCTTACATATTGTTCATTTTACTGATAAAGTCAAGACAATTTTCGTGTACTCACTCAATTTTTTACCGAACTCAGCTTTCTGATTTCCTTCGCTTTCAGGTATCTGAATTTCCCCTGTTTGAGATTGCCTATCTCTATATCGTCAATGGCAATCCTTATGAGCCTCGTTACTGGATATCCCAGTGTCTCGAAGAACCTTCGTATAACCCTGTTTCTCCCTTCGACGATCGTCAACTTGAGCCAGCAGCTTTTTTTATTCCTCTTATCAACAAGAACCGTCAACGGCCTGAAGTCTCCGTCCTCAAGCCTCGTCCCCTGCTTTAATGTATCGAGTTCCTTTCTTGCAATATTTCCCTTTATTTTGGCCAGGTAGGTCTTGGATACCTTGAATCTCGGATGCTGCACCCTGTTGGCAAAATCGCCATCATTCGTCATCAGAAGAAGGCCCTCGGAATCATAGTCAAGTCTCCCCACGGGAAAAATCCTTTCGGTAACATCGTCTATCAGGTCGGTAACGGTTGGTCTGCCCTCCGGATCATCGAGCGTTGTCAGATATCCTCTCGGTTTGTTCAAGAGGATATAAATCTTCTCCCCCCCTTGAGATTGAGATATCAGATTGCCGTCAACCCGTATCTCATCGCGTCTGGTATCCGCTTTCGTTCCCAGTTCGGTTATTGTTCGCCCGTTGACGCTCACCCTTCCCTGGCGTATCATCCTCTCCGCAGCTCGGCGTGATGCAACACCGGCACAGGCGATTATCTTCTGAAGACGCTCCAGCAAAGGCTCGCTACTCCTCAATCTCTTTCAATGAAGGCAAATCAGTGAGATCTCTCAGGTTGAAGACTTCAAGAAATTTTCTCGTGGTTCCGTATATTATAGGCCGTCCCGGCACATCCTTGCGGCCCACCATCCTTACCAGGTTTTTCTCCAGCAATCCCCTCAATACGCCCGACACATCAACTCCTCGTACCTGTTCTATATCGGATTTCATTATCGGTTGCCGGTAGACTACGACGGCAAGGGTCTCCATCGCGGCCGGGCTGAGTGTCAGAGGTTTTATGGCCTTCATTTTTTTAATCCAGGGAGCAACATCCTCTCCCGTTCTGAACTGGTACCCCCCGGCAATCTCTTTTAAAAAGACACCCCCCCTTCGTACCTCATATTCCTGTTTGATTGTAGCGAGAACCTCGGCGATCTCCTTTTTGTCCACCTCTTCGCCCAGGACTTCCTTTATTTTATCAATACTGACGGGCAGATCGGAGACAAAAATAAGCGCTTCAACTATGGCTTTTACATTATCCATCTATTCACCCACGGCGAGGCATATCCTTATCGGTCCATAGGAAACGGCCTGATATGCCCTGATTACTCTCATCTTCATAAGTTCAAGGATTGCGAGAAAGGTATAGATGATCCTGGTTTTGCTTTCCAGCCCCCCTAAAAGATCGGTAAAGGATAGCATCTTCTTTGTATTGAGCTCATCCATTATCTGGTTAATCGTTTCAGAAAGGGATATCTTCTCGGCATCGATCTCCATGAGCTCTTCATTACCCGCCTCCGAAACTGCATTCCGAAAGGCCTCCACAAGCTCAAAAATGCCCACTTCCCTGATCGGGATTTCTTCCTCCCCTTCCTCCTCCTTTGGCGAATAGCCCCGACTGAAAACGTCACGACCGAGGACACTCATCTTATCGAGATTCAGGGCAGCCTCTTTGAATGCCTGATATTCCAGAAGCTGTCTCACAAGCATCTCCCGCGGGTCCTCATCATCGTCACTCTCTTCGTCTTCGGGAACGGGAAGAAGCATTTTCGATTTTATATGAAGTAAGGTAGCGGCAAGTACCAGATATTCCCCGGCAAGATCGAGGTTCAGTGATTTCATGATTTCGACGTGTTCAAGATACTGTTCCGTGATAAGGGCTATCGGTATATCGTATATATCGATCTCATTTTTCTTGATAAGGTACAGCAGAAGATCGAGAGGACCCTCAAATATATCGAGTTTGATCTCATACGCCATAGTCAGATCTTTACAGCTTCCCTTACCTCGTCCATGGTAGAACGGGCAATCGAAGCAGCCTTTGAAATCCCCTCGGCTATTATATTTTCCACTTCTTCCTTGTGATTCACATAATAATCCTGGCGATCGTGAATCGGTTTCATGCCCTCTGAAATCCTGGCGGCAAGGCGTTTTTTGCACTGAACGCACCCGATGGCCGCTTTTCTGCAATCCTCCTCGATTGCAGACACCTCGTCACGGGGTGTGTAGATATGATGAAAGGCAAAGACATTGCATATTTCGGGTCTGCCGGGGTCACTCTTTCTCATTCTCTGGGGGTCGGTAAACATCGTCGTCACCTTGTCCCTGAGCACATCGTTCCTATCGGAAAGATAGATGGAATTTTCGTAGGATTTGCTCATTTTCCTTCCGTCAACACCGAGCAGTTTGGGCACCTCGGTCAGAAGGGGTTCCGGAATGGGGAATATTTCCCTGTATAAAAAATTGAATCGCCGGGCAATCTCACGGGTTAGCTCGACATGGGGAAGCTGATCCACACCCACGGGGACACCGTAGGCCTTATACATAATTATATCCGCTGCCTGGAGCACGGGGTATCCGAGAAAGCCAAAGGTGGAGAGATCCCTGTCCTTCAGTTCAACCTTCATCTCCTTATACGTGGGGTTCCTCTCAAGCCATGAAAGTGGGGTTATCATGGACAGAATGAGGAAGAGTTCGGCATGCTCCGGCACTTTCGATTGTATGAATATGGTACTTTTATCGGCATCCAGTCCCACACTGAGCCAGTCTATCACCATGTCTACAATGTTTTCATTGATAGCGGACGTATCTTTGTAGTCACTTGTCAGGGCATGCCAGTCGGCAACAAAGTAAAAACAGTCGTAGACATCATCATTCTGGAGTTCTACCCAGTTTTCAAGCGCCCCATGGAGATTTCCCAGATGAAGTTTCCCCGTTGGACGCATACCGCTCAAGATTCTCTTTTTTCCCACAGCACTCCCTCAAAAAACAAAAATATTTGCTCAGTTTCGGCGAGGTATAGCAGAAAGAAGATGTTCTGTCAAACCTTAAAACTTTCAATATGTTAAAGGAATTGAAGCTTCCCGCAACAAGTCGTGAGGAACCTCCGACTGTCAAGGAAAATGTTGTTTTTTATTCGCTCGCTAACCCCGCCGCAGAGAGCGGGGAATGCGCTCGCTGTTGAGTTCAAAACAAAAAAAGACCCCTCACTTATCTTACAAAGTAAGGGGTCCAGATGGATTTTTAACTTTTTCTATCAAACCTTGTCGGCAAGCCCTTTACCTGCCTTGAATTTGACTACCTTTTTTGCCTTTATCTGAATCTTTGCACCAGTCTGCGGGTTCCTGCCAGTTCTTGCTTTTCTTTTGACTACTGAAAATGTCCCAAAACCGACCAAGCCAAGCCTTCCGCTTTTCTTCAGTTCTTTGGCTACATTTTCAGCAAAGGAGGCCAACGCCCTCCCTGCCTGTGCTTTTGTTACATCTGCATCTTTTGCCATCGCCGCTACTAATTCAGCTTTTGTCATACCCTATATCCTCCTTTTAATTAAGATAATATAAAGTTAGCCCCCAAGATACCGCCATTACCTACCCTTATTTTATCAGTAAAAAATGCAGTATTTCCGGCACTACCCCGAGGCTCCCCTTTAACACACTATGATTATAAAGAACATCAGATTCCGATTGAAAAGGTATTTGAACTCATGCAATCTGCGGTAACTAAGCAACAGTGGGGAATTTTGTAACATAAAAGAATGTCAACAATCAAGAAAAATAATGGTATTCCTGAACCGGGGCGTACACATATAGAATCAACTGTTTTCCTTACCAGTTTGAGATTCCTCAGAGGCTCGCCTCAGGGTATTTCAATAATATCCATCTTTCCGATTTACCGGCATTTACCTGTTTTTCGCTTTTTTTGTGACCAGAAAGTAAAGGTCCCCTTCTTCATTCATATGCCCGGCCATAACCTCGGCATATTCGTCCTCGCCGCAATAAAGATCGACCCTCCCCGGACCTTTGATAGCACCTCCTGTATCCTGATTGAGGACGAAACGGGAAAATGATATCCATGATTCTATATTTCCATCTGTATCGAGGACCGGCTTTCTAACCCTTATAAACGCCAGTGCACCTCTGGGAAAGAGCTTCGCATCCGTGGCAATAGTCCTCCCTCCGGTAACGGGGACATTCAGGCTTCCAACGGGCCCGCTTTCAACGATACGGAAAAATACGTAGCTCTCGTTATGACCGAGTATATCAAGCATTTCTTCGGGATGTTCGTTGAGATATTCTTTGATTCCCCTCATGGAGACCTCACCGATGGAAAGTTTCCTTTCATCCATCAGGAGCCTGCCCACACTCCGGTAAGGGTGGCCGTTTGACTGTTCATAACTTACATTTATATAACTTCCGTCACGGAGATGTATGATACCCGAACCCTGGATGTGTAAAAAGAATACATCAACAGGGTCGGCAAGCCAGACAATCTCGAGGCCCCTTTCGTTGAGACACTTATCGATATCGATATCTTTTCTGGTATAATAGGGAACTGCCTCCCTATCTACAATCCTTGCAATTATACGCTCCCCCTCGTAGGAGCTCTTAAATTTGCCGAGATTGATCACCACATGGTCATCAGGTGTCCTGTAGAGGGGATAACGGTAGCACGAAGTCTTTTCGACCGAACCCTCAAGAACGGGGGCGTAATAACCGGTAAAAAGGACATCCCCGCTTCCGGTTTTTCCGGAAGCCCTGTAAAGGCTAAAGGTCTCTTTTATGAGGTCCCTTTTCATCTCATCGGAAAGCGGCATTTCAAGAATCCCCATAAATTGAAGGAGAGATTCCTTCATCTCGCCGACGGTATAGACGGTATCGCCGAATCGGTAAAGCTCATCCTCGGGCAATCTCTCGTAATACTCGAGGCTCCTCTCAATAGCAGTTGTAAGGGACGCCCTATCGAGATCATCCTCAAGGGGTGGAATATCGCTAGGTTCAATGGTCATAAGCGGAGGAGGTATCCCGACCGGTCTTTCGATTATACCGGCACAACTCCATAAAAAGGAAAGAATGAAAACAACGAGAAGAAAGGCCCTGAATTTTCCTGATAGAACTCTCCGAACCGTAAAAGCGAGACTGAGACGTCCAGGAATAACAATAATGGCCGAGAAACAGTAACGATAGAACATACCCCGGTCCGCCCTTCTAAAAAAGTCTGATCATTGCGATTTCATCACAATAGTCGGGATATTTCGGACACTTGAAACAGTCCGACCATATTTTTTCCGGGAGGGTCGATTTATCAACCTCCTCGAATTCCATTGTACTGAAAAAGGTATCTTGATAGGTAAGGGTAAATATCCTCAGGAGATCGAGGGTTATCGCTTCAGAAATACAGGCCTCGACAAGTCTGGTCCCTATTCCCCTCCCCCTGAATTCGTCGACGACATAGAGCGATCGTATTTCAGCCAGATTTTCCCAGAATATATGCATTGCACAGAGACCCACAATAGGGCCCTCGTCGTCGTCAAGATAGACAAAAAAATCTCGCAGGCTACCGTAGATATCCATCAAAGACCTGGGGAGCATCTCCCCTTTGGACGATGAGAGGTTTATCAAACGGTGAATTTCCTTTACATCACTTACCTTTGCCTTCCGTAACATTGCAAACATCCCAATTATTGCATAGAAATTTTATTGTTTGTAATGACGGTCACGGGACAACCGTCACTTTATCTGCGAGGCCTTCAGCATTTCCCTTGCATGTTCCCTCGTTTTTTCCGTAATTTCCAGGCCGCCCAACATCCTGGTGATCTCATCGACACGTTCCGATTCATCAAGAAAATTGATGCAGGTATTGGTCCGCCCCTTGCTTACTTCCTTTGAGACAAGAAAGTGTGTTGTTCCGAAGCATGCTATCTGAGGAAGATGGGTGATACAGATAACCTGATGGTGAGTCGATACATCTCTTAATTTTTCGCCTACCGCCTCTGCGGCCGCTCCACCAATACCGCTGTCTACCTCGTCAAATACGACGGTTCCCACCGAAGCGGTCGTGGCAAGCACTTTTTTCATGGCAAGCACTATCCTCGATAGCTCTCCCCCCGAGGCAATTTTATTCAGGGGTTTCATGTCCTCGCCGATATTCGTGGAAAGGTAAAATTCGAGAGCATCGATTCCCTTCGGGTTGAGATATGAAACGTCACTCTCTTCAGGAGATTGCAGGAACCTGACCTCGAAGCCGGTGTTATTCATCATCATTGAATGAATTTCTCTCTCCACCTGTTCTTCAAGCAGCCGGGCAGCGTTCCTCCTCTCTCGAGAGAGTTCTGCGGCCTTAGACAGGACAATTTCCTGTTTTTCTGAGATCTCCTCAGAAGCCCTCCCAATCTCTTCCTCCATCGACGATATAAGTCCCAGTTCCTCCTCTATGTCCCTTTCTTTCTCAAGTATGTGCCCTATTTCTCCTCCATACTTGCGTTTCAATCTTCCCAGATATTCCAGACGATCGTCAATCTCTTCAAGCCTTTCGGGATTGAAATCTATTCCCTTCTTGTAGTCGCGAAGCGCATAGGCGATCTCTTCCAATCCGAACTCGGCTGATTCCATCTCCTCGTCGGAAACCGCAAGGCCCGAATCTATCGTCTTTATCTCCTTTAGATTTTTGACGGTTTGTACAAACCCCTCCAGCACCGAGCCCTCTCTTCCATAGAGGATATCGTAGGCTTCCTCGGCATATTCTTTCAGCTTCTGAGCGTTTATGAGAATTTTCTTTTCGCTCTGGAGCTCTGCATCCTCCCCAATTCTGAGACCGCTTTCTTGAATCTCTTTCAACTGAAACCTGAGCAATTCTTCCCTCTCTCCCTTTTCCCTGTTGGCGGTCTTCAGCTCTTCCAGTCTTCTCAAAAGGGCCTGATACTCGTTGTAGAGATCTGAATATTCGGTTCTGAGGGGCAATAAGGCTCCAAATTCATCAAGTATATCGATATGATTGTCCGCGTCGAGGATAACCTGGTGTTCGTGCTGGCCACATATGTTGACCAGAAATCCACTAAGAGAGGAAAGCATTCCGAGGGTTGCCGGACTTCCGTTGATATAGACCCTGTTCTTACCCGAACGTGACACGGTTCTCTTCATATGGAGTTCGTTGCCATCGTACAATCCCATGGAATCAAGTCTTTCCCTGATTCCATTTTCTTCCTCTATATCGAAGAGGGCCTCGACTTCCGCAGACTTCTCAGAGGATCGTATCAGATCATTCGACGCCCTTTCACCGAGAAGGAGGCTCAACGCTCCCATTATAATTGATTTGCCCGCACCGGTCTCGCCGGAAATCACATTCAGCCCTTCCGTAAAGGAGGTCGTGAGCTCATCAATAATGGCAAGATTTTTTATACTCAGCTCTCGTAACATCTCACCTTATGGCAATCCGCCCCAGCCAAGTTTGGTTCGCAGAATCTCCCAGTAATCATGATGTGGGGAATTGACGATATTTATATCAAATTGGGATTTGGCAACACTCACCGTGTCACCCGATTTGACAACAAACATATCCTGGCCGTCAAGTGTCACGGAAATACCCTTTTCCGGCGTCACGACAACGACATCAATGGCAACATCTGGCGGAAGCATAATAGGCCTGTTTGTCAATGTGTGGG